>SLOZ01000069.1 GCA_007132255.1 Limnochordia bacterium
AAACCCGCGCATGAGCTTGATGTATGGCAACTGGGATCGCCAGGACGCAGAACAGAAAAGCGCCCTCCTGGAAAGGGGACGCCAGCTGCTTCAGGAACACAAAGATGCATGATAGAAATTGTTGGCCGTGGCGTGACTTCCCGAATGAGACGCTTCCGAGAGACCTACCCCAATCGATTTATGAAAATCCAAAACTAAAACGGGTCTCTGCTGCCCTGATGGTCTCCCATTGTACTCTTCGGGAGGACGGTAACGATGGTCTCGAAACTGGTTTTTTGACGGTGAAGTCCCGCGCCATTTGTTGGTGTGCTGAAATGGCACCAACATTGGTTGACGGCCGTAGTCCGTCCTAGAAGAGACCTAACACTTAATGCGTCGGTTCTGTTGGGGGTAGTCGAGAGCGGCTCAAGCGACCTGTCGTGAGGATCAAAAATGCTGTTCTTCCATTATTATCGTAAGGAGCGATCTCTACAGATGAGGTTTCTAGAATTGGCCAAACAAAGATGTACTACCCGAGGATTCACTGATCAGAGAATTCCCCGCCATGATTTAGACCAAATTCTCGAGACTGGTCGTGTAGCGCCAACCGCCTGTAATGCGCAGCCGCAGCGGATCATCGTTGTTCAAGAACCCACAAACATTCAAAAGGTCCAGAAGGCGTACCAGACGTTCGGTTCAACATGCATTCTCATTGTCTGCCAGGACACAAGCAATGCCTTGATCCGTCCCTTTGATGGCAAGTGTTCCGGTGACCTGGACATTGGGATACTCTGTGACCATATGATGTTAGCGGCAAGGGAGCTGAATATCGGGAGCGTACTTGTGGGTTTGTTTGATCCTCAGATTATCCGGGACGAATTTGATATTCCGCAGCACATTGAACCAACCACATTGTTGCTGTTGGGCTATCCTGCTGGTGGCTTTCTAGATGAAGACCGTCATGGCAGGGAACGAAAACCACTTGCCGACACCGTTATGTATGAGAAGTACGCAAAGGACGGCTAAGTCCATGGCGAACGATGGTGTGGATGATTTGGATGCCGTAGGATCATCGAACACTGCCGAAATGGCACGCCAGTGCCACACATCTGAGGGTCAGCGACCAATCCAGCTGCCATGCCGCCTATTGCTGATTTGGCAATCGTTTTCGTTTGCCGTTTGTTTCCTGTTCTCTTTAGGCCATGTGACCCGTTACATGACACCGCCAGGATATGTGCCGCATTCGTGAAGAACTCGGGTGGTTGTTGCACAAAGCGGTGCTGAACGCATTTTTGTTTCCAAGCGCAGCCTTCGATGGGGGGAAGATAATGGACGCTAACATACGCAGCTTTGTCGAACAACAATTGGTTCTGCTGCCAAAGGGTACTGAGCTGCTAAGGGAATTTGTCGATGAGCAGAAATGGATTAGTTCGGACTCCAAAATGTCCATGCCCAATTTCAAGAAGGCGACGAAGAAATTTGAGCGGAACGTTGAAATCAAATCTTTTTATATGGCTCGGTATCCCGTAACCGAAGGTTTATACAATGCGTTAATGGGCAGCGATACATTGGATCTCGATCGGTACCAGCTACCCGTCAGCAATGTTTCCTGGCATGATGCAGTTACATACTGCAACTTGCTTTCCAAGATCACTGGTCTTGAAGAATGCTATTCGTGGAGCTCTGAGCCGGAAACTGTACGCTGCAATTGGAGTGCTAATGGTTACCGATTGCCGACAGAGGCCGAGTGGCAAAACGCCTGTAAAGCGGGGTCCACTGGATATCGATACGGTGAACTCGCTGACATCGCTTGGTATGACGGAAATTCTGGGGGGAAACGTCATGAGGTTGGGGCGAAAACGCCAAATGCCTGGGGCTTATACGACATGTTGGGAAATGTCTGGGAATGGTGCTGGGATCTGTTTGACGAAACAAGATACGGGCCTTACCGCTTGTTTCGCGGCGGTAGTTGGTCGGAAGAAGCGAGGGGCTGCGGTGCCTCCTGCCGCCGCAAAAGCCATCCGTCACTTCGCATCGATGATCTTGGGTTTCGGTTAGCTAGATCTTATGAACCGTACGTTTGTCCAGCCGCTAATGGACTTCGAACGTCAGAAAACGTCATTTGTTGATCTACGTTTCCCAAACCTATCGATACCCAGATAACGGTCCCTTACTCTGCTGTGATGCCAACGAGCTTTCAGTCCAATCTGTTGGTCTCGAGGCAATAGGTGGTGCTATTATCGAGCAGAAACGCCGAAGCCAGTGGCTGCAGACCCACTAACTTCGGCGTTTCTCCCAAAGCGATGACCATGAAACGGCATTGTCTCGCACCCAACTGCGAGGCGCTTTTGCCCTGCGTTTTTTTGCGAGTTTCTCCCCGTTTCCAACGTCTCGCCGCTATTCTGCTGGCGTTAGCGCCACCACCAACCCAGTTACTTACCGGGCACGATCTCCGCCTTCTTGCGGCCCCGCAAAAAGAAAATCACAGCGATGATCGTAACGGCCCAGATGGTCTGGGAGATAGGACTGTTCACAAAATACATCCAATCCCCCCGAGAGAGGATCAAACCTCGCCGCAGCGATGCCTCAAACAGCGGTGCCACCAAATAGGCTAAGATCAGTGGGCCCACCGGCAGTTTATACCAACTCATAAAATACCCTAACACCCCGGCAGCAATGGCAATGGTAATGTCGAACGGCCGCGTGCTGTAGGCATAGGTTCCCAGCACTAGCACCACCGTGATCACGGGCCACACAAGGTGCGCCGGCATCGAAGCCAACCTTGAATAGACTGGGATCAAGAGCCGTCCCACTAGGAGGTTCAGGGGATTTGCCAGCAGGAGCAGCAGGAACAAGATATAAATGGTCGACGTGTGATCCACGATCACCCGTGGACCCAAAGGAATGCCTTCCATCATGAGCGCTGCCATGAACAGAGCCGCAATACTACTGCCGGGAATACCGAAGGTGAGCAGCGGAATAAAGGTAGCACCGCAGGTAGCATTGTTGCCCGCTTCGGCAGCGGCAACGCCTTCCAGCGAGCCTTTCCCGTAATCCGGGTCTTTCGAGAAGCGTTGGGTTGTGCTGTGGGCTGTATAGGCAGCTAAGGTAGCCCCCGGTCCCGGCAGCGCCCCTAAGAACGTGCCGAAGACAGAACCAATGGCCAAACCTCGCCAACAGCCGAGAAACTCCTTCAGGCTCAGCCCCTGCTCCTTGACCTTCTTACCAATCTCCTGCGCCTTTTCGCCGAACCTTCCCGCCACTTCCGGTTTGGTCAGCAGCGTATGAATCTGGTTAATGATCTCCGGCATAGCAAACAAACCCATCAAGAGCGGTACCAGCGGCACACCGGCCTCCAATTGCCGCATACCAAAGGTAAACCGCAGGCTGCCAGTGATCACATCGCGTCCAATACTGGCCAAGAAAAATCCCATCCCAGCCGAGAGAATACCGCGACCGGGATCTTCTGTGGAAAACACCACCACCAGCGACAGCGACAGAAAGTACAGGGCTGTCAATTCCGCAGGGCCAAAGCGCGGGGCCAGCAGTCCGATTGGCACTGCTACGAAAATCAGCACAATGTCGCTGAACATATCTCCGGTAACCGAAGCATATAAGCCCATCAAAAGAGCTTTGACGCCTTTACCTTTGCGGGTTAGGGCGTAGCCGTCGGCGACCGTTGCAGCGGCTCCGGGTGTTCCCGGCGTGCCAAAACTGATAGCTGTAATGGAACCACCATAGGTACCACCTTTGTATGTACCCACCAAAAGACCCATGGTCTGATGAAAAGGAAGAAAGAACGCCATGGGCAGAACTAAAGCCATGGGCAAGTTGTGGGCTAAGCCAGGAATGGCCCCCACAGATACTCCAATGGCCACACCGATGAAAATAAATAATACCGTGTCCAGTGCAAAAACAACGTAAAACGCCTCAAGCATGGCAGCCATGTCAAACATCCAGTCATCCCCCTACATGTAGATTCCAGTGATTTCGTGAGTCGCTGCCCTATCATTGCCGCTCCCGCTTCTAGAAAAGCAGGATGCCCGGCAGGTACAATTGGAGAAACGTTACGAACAGTAGATACATGCCGCCGGCCAGGCCTGCAGCCAATGCCACATGCTTGAGAAAACGCGTCCAAAACTGCGACGGCGTACCCGCCGCCTGTGTATCGCGGTACACGATATACAGCCACCACAGCACTAGAAATAGAAAGGCCGAACTGGCCACACCCAAACGCAGCAGGGTTTGCCCGTACAGAAACGTAACCAGCGAGATCCCGAGCAAACTCAGCAGTAAACTCCAGTCCTTATCCAGTTTCATGTATTCTTTCGAGGGCGTCCGGATCTCCGTGATAAAGATCCAAAGTCCTCCCACCATCATTAAACCTATGGCCACCCGTGGTTGAATCAACTCATTCGGTCGGAGCGGTGATTGGTAGGTTCCGATATACAAAATAAGTCCAATGAACGTAATGACGAGACCGATCATCCCATTGAGTGTAACTCGCTTGGTCATAAAGCTCGACTCACTCCTTCCAAGAACCACATCAGACCATGAATCTGTATGCATGTGACCCTGCAGGGTACATGCGGTCACATGACTGTGTCAGGGCGGTATCATTAAGAACCACCCTGACACAGTCACTCGTAATCCTGCAGACATTCTAGCAGCTTGCGGATTTTGCCAGCATACCTGTTCTCTAGACGTGTTTCAACGCTCAACATTGGTAGTTGAACTTGGAGAAACGCCTGCTAAACGGCGTTTCGCGCTCGGTCATAAACCAAGCAATGTTCCCTAACAAACAGCCATGCTGGAGCTTTAATAGTTGTGGTACCAGTCAACAAACGCGGGAATGACGGTTTCGTGAGCTTCCACGGCCTGCTGCAGGGTACCCTCGGCATCCAGGTAGCTGACCAAGATACCCATGTCTTCCAAGCGTTCCACTGTGTTGGGATCTTCTAGCGCTTCGCCCACAGCAGCGGACATGGCTTGAATCATAGCGGAGTCAGCACCCTTAGGAGCCCAGAGGAAGAGCACGTGGAGTTCACGGGCATTGGGGAATCCTGCATCGGCGACATTGGGAACATCAGGAATCATTTCCACACGGTCAACAAAGACAGAAGTGTGAACAGGGATCTTCAGTTCACCAGCACTGTACAGCGGATAGGAAGCAGCTACACTGAGGTGACCTACGTCCACATGACCACCGGCCAGATTCATCTGCACATCGGCACCACCAGCGAACGGTACATAGAGATAGTCGACGCCGGCTTCATCAAAGATCGATGCCATGGCAAAATGCATGGAGGACAGTTCGCCTTGGCCGCCAACGATGAGCTGACCTGGGTTCTCGCGCGCCCATTCGACGATGTCGTCCAGTGTATCCCAAGGAGCATCAGCCGCTGTGGCCAGCGCAAAGGTCGCACCGCCTAATGTGGCGACAGGGTCAAAATCTTCCCATGTAAAGCCCACATCTCTTGTGGCTGGTTCGAAAAATAGGGTCAGGGGAACGCCCCAGTAGAAAATATTGGAATCCGCGGGCTGCTGGGACACCCATCCTGCTGCTTCCACACCCATGGAACCAGGACGATTCACCACACGTACGTTGATGCCCATATTCTGGAGTTTATCAGCCAGGATTCGTGCGCCTAGATCATTGGAGCCACCAGCGGCAAACCCAACGATAAATGTAAAGTCCTGGCCCACCAATTCTGCCCAAGGTGCATCTTCAGCCATAGCTGGTGCACTCATCAACAAGCCAACACACAACAACACGACTAGCAAAAGTTTCGTTTTCATGTAAACAGCGATCCTGCCTCCGCCCAGGTACAGATCGGTTCGCCAACCGCAAAAACGCATCCTTTGTGATCAAAAACGAATGCCCAGTGGGCAGAACCCTCTTTGTACAGCAACTCTACGGAATCCGACAGATCGCCTTCTCTCCCCTCTGATTTGGAATTAATAGGATTTTGTTCGGCCAATGGTTTCGACCAGCCAGCTTGGGTCTATCATGCGCAAGCGGTGTTCACACCGCTGAGGACTGCAATGCGCAGCCAACCCCCCGTGAACGGGTCGCTACCAAAATGAACAACATTAGGAAACGCTTCAACCATGGGGCACCGCAGCAGCAGCGTGCTGTAACCGGCGCCAACAGCCACACCTCCTTACCCAGGAATGGGTACTTCCGATTACGCTTTGCCTACATCACAGCGTTACCTGCTTTTGCTTTTTCCATATGCACTTCGCAGATTCCTTCTGGAAAGCTTATTTTTTAACTGTATTTTTGCCAAAAGCGCATTTTTTTGCAGGAAAGTGATGGTTTTTCATCATTTATGTTGAGACGTTACTGTATAGACCTGAATAACCATCGGCTCTAGAACTGTTTCCCTGAAAACGGGGCGCCCAGGGGACAAACACGCTCGTGAACGTCTCATCGTCGTTCGAACTAAGGCGACGGGATTCTCCCAGGCAGCTTCACGTACACCAAAAAGAACAGCACGCTCGGCGCTGTTCTTCTTGAAGTCGAAATTGAAGTATTCTCTTTTCTCCGGTAAACCTAGCGCTCAGTCAGTGTGCAGGCTGCTCCACATATTGATCGCGTTTATTTGTAGGAATGTACTTCTGTGCAATCTCCATGGTGTTCGCATAACCATCCTCGTCGTCGGAGCAGTCCTCGCAGCCGTTGATAGATTAACACACGATTGCACGCTGCATTCCTACTCGCTGACTCCCATCTACAAAGCAATGACCTTTGGTGAAGAAATACCACAACATTGCTGCTTTCAGA
>SLOZ01000197.1 GCA_007132255.1 Limnochordia bacterium
GACCTACAGCTGTGATCAGAACGCCGATGAAGATGCCACTGTAGTCCCTTATATTTCTTCGCAGCGTATGTTTCATTTTGGGGTTCCTCCTCGACAAAAAAGTCGCTCCCAAAGAACCAACATCACGAATTGGGGGAGGGCTCCCACGCGTTTCCACCGTGTTGGTTGGCGCAGCAGACGATACAGCCACTCAAGACCCAATGTCTGCATCCATTTAGGGGCTCGCTTATCCAACCCAGCCCAGATGTTGAAACTGCCGCCCACACCCATAGCCACCGGTATTCCTGCGGTACCTAGATGTGCTGCTGCCCATTTTTCCTGCCGCGGAACGCCCATGGCTAGGAATAAGATGTCGGCTTGACTGGCCCGCAGCTCGTCAAGAACCGCCTCCTCGTCATCTTTGGCGAAAAAACCATCACGGCAGCCGACAATTTGGATCTCAGGAAACGACACGCGAATCGCTGCTGCGGCTCGCTCGGCCACACCCGGTTCAGCTCCCATTAGAAAAAACTTCCAACCAACCGATTGACCGCGTTTGAGCAGCTGTTGCATCAAGTCAACACCGGGAATACGCTGCGGAAAGCGACGTCCATGGATGCGGCTGGCTAACACGACTCCAACCCCATCAGGAACGACCAGATCCGCACGCTCCAAGATGTGCCCCAACAGCGGATCATAATGGGCCGCAATGATCATCTCCGAATTGGCCGTAACCACCATATGCGGACGTTGTCGTTCCTTGACGAATGTGCCAACACGGTGAACCGCCTCCTCCATGGTGACTCCATCCACAGGAATGCCTAGAATGTTCATCGGAATTGTCAACCTCTTTCTCCACGATAGTCATCGGCTGCGCCCAGCCACCGCTTCTAACACCGCCTGGTTCCTCGCTGCCCGTTCTCGGAGATCGGCCACTCGCTGATCAAGGAGTAACCCCTGCTCGTTTCTTCGCTGCCACAAGTCCGCAACCAGGCCCTGGAGAGTAAGGATCTCGGTTGGGTCGACACACCCGCTTTGCAGCTGTTTGGCAGCCGCTCGAACCTTGGGATCATAGGCAACCCCCAACGGTAGACAGCCGGCTACGGCCGCGAAAATCATCCCGTGCAGGCGCATACTAATCACTACATCATATTGAGCCATGGTGGCTAACAGCTGGTCCAAAGTCGATGCCTCTTCTAGCTGCAGCCATGGTCGTTCTTGGATTAACATCTGAAGCTGTTCGCCATCACCAGGACCCAACGGCAGCAGGCCAATCTGCCAACCGCTTTTCTCCCACGACGCCAGATTGGCCCGCCACGCCTGCAGATCAAGACTTTGATTCTTCAGCGGACGCAGGTTGACCAGCATCCGCTGCCGATTACGCTGGCTCTTGTCTTTCGGTATTAGGCCGTAGACTGGATCCGCAGTCACCGGCACAGATGCTCCGGACAACCCCCAATCCAGCAAACACGTTTGGCTCATCGAGTCCCGTACCGAGCTGGCCACGGCCTTTCTGAAAGCTCGCGCTGCCCAAGTGCAGAACCAGCGGCGGTGAATCGGCCCCACTCCTTGTGCATATAGGGCGGTGGGGCAGCCAAAAGCCCGCGCCACTTCCAGCAGCCCCAGATAATACGGTATCGTCCTCCAACTAGTGGTATCCTGAAGCAGCGAACCACCGCCACTAATTACGGGCGGCCGCTGGCGCAGAAGCCGCAAAATCGCTGCCGCATCATAGCGGCTGACAGCCTGCGTTTTGTGCTGCGCTTGGGTGTGACAGGGGTTTCCGGAAAGCACGACAATATCGTTTCGAGACCACCCCAGCATCTCCAACTGCGCGCAGAGACTGGCAAGGATCGCTTCATCACCCCAATTACGGTACCCGTAGTATCCTGACAATAGAATCATAGATCCACCGCCTTAAGAATCGGTTCCACAATAGTTCAAGGAACCATCCCAACATCAGACCCAGGGCAAGCCCATAGACAGTGCGAAGAATACTGATGAACAATGGTGTGTGAATGTGGGTGAACGTGTTGACAATACTCAGTTGTCCCACTGCGGCCAAAGGGATCCACCAAGACCACCGTCCCAAAGAGGCTCCCGCCCACCACAGGGCCGGATGACCCAAGAACAGTTCCTTGGTGCGCGGTCTGGCTAGAAGCACCCGTTCCAACATTTCACGGAACTGAATTTCCCATTCCAACGCTGGCAGTCCGAAGTTACCTGTCCTCTGCAGATACACAAAGGCTGCGAGGACGGCTACACCTGCCAACACCATATGTTTCACCGGAACTGACTCATTCCAAAGGTCCTGTAGACGCCGCTGGACCAAGTGCCATCGCCGTACAGGGACTTGTTTCCAGAGCAATCCAAACAGAAACGCTGCCACAACAGGCATCACATGCATCAGTTTCACGCCACGAAACTCCGATAGCTTCAGCATATATTCCGTGCCACTGAGTGAGGTGATCACCAGCAGGGCGCCAATCAACGAGACCCCGGTAACCTGCGCAATCATCCGCAGCCGTGGTCCCGAAGCCGATGGGATCTGGAGCGCCGCCAAAGTGGGGAAGACTAAAGCTGCAGCCAGTGCTGCCGCTAATTGCGCAGCACCCGGTCTTACGACAAGCAGACCCATCAGGAGCAGCCAAGGCCCCCCCATGAACAGCCACAACATCCAGCTCGGTACTACGACCCACTGAGCCACTAAGAGAGCAAACCCGGCCCCTAAGCCCAACCAGGCAACCGCTTGAACGGTGGCAGGTACCTGCCAATCCCCAAATGGCTGGGCTGCACCCAGCGAGTAACCCTGGGTTTCAAGTTCAACCGTGAGCGATTGCAGAAGCTGAAGGGTCCGCTCCCAATCCTCTGGGGTCTCCGTAAACCCGCGAAAGTAGAGAACACGAATGTTGCGCTCACGCACCGCTCGCATATAGCGGGCCAGCACGCGCTGGCTGGAGAGCTTTTTCATTTCCTCCGCAGAAATTCCATGCACACGAACGGCAGGAACGTCGTCACCAAGAACGTGCATACCCCGCTGGTTGGCGAACTCGATCACACCAACGTTCGCTGCCAGGTTATGTATGATTTCCAGTGTATCCTCCAAATCGTCAGGATAGCCGGCAGCATCGCGTCCGCCAAAAATTACCAAATGAGGGTCGTAGGCCGCTACTTGCTCCCACGTCAAATCCTGTCCCCACGGAGGGTTTCCCACCCGCGGCACCACAGCCAAACCGGCTCGCACTGCAGTCTGCAGATCGTCATCCCAAAAGCCCACGGGCTGTTGGGCGAGTGTATCGTGTTTTTGCGGCGAGGCATCCCAAACAGCAGCAGCCTGCTCGTGGATCTCCCTGCCAGCCAGGCCAAACTCAGCTATGGTTCTAGGCATCACGGCAGCGGAGTACACGCCAGCTTCAGCCAAAGCCTGCAAAACAGTGTCTAGAGTTTGCCCGGTTACAGCAGCCATCTGCTGAGCCGCAGGCCAGTCCACTGTAATCTCCACCTGTCGATTCTGATTTTCTACGTGCACACGCTCCATACTGATAGCTAAGCCAACGATAGCCGCAAGAATCATCAGTCCCCACATGATCCGTTTCGTCATGACCGCTAGTCCCTTCCTTTCTACCAGGCCGTTCTGCAAGGGCCTCAACGCAGTTTGTCGTTAGTCCGTCGGCCACACTGCCTCTGACAAGTTCTCGGCGGTGTGGCCCGTTGTGAACCTGAACGGCTGCGTTGGCCAAACCCTTTCCTACAGCAAAACACAGCAATAAGGCCCTCTCCATGCATGATGCCGGAGAAAGCCCTATCCTCAACTGTGGCTTTGGCTCCGCAGATATGCCTCAATGAACGGATCAATCTGGCCATCCATGACCGAATCTACGTTACCGATCTCAGCGTTGGTTCTATGATCCTTGACCATGGTATAGGGACAGAAAACATACGAACGGATCTGATTGCCCCAGGCAATTTCTCCCTGCTCCCCTTTGAACTCATCCATCTTAGCACGCTGCTCCGCCAACATTCGATCGGCTAACTTAGATCGGAGAATCTTCATGGCAGAATCGCGATTGGCGTGCTGTGACCGTTCCGTTTGGCACGACGCCACCAGACCCGTTGGCAGATGCGTGATCCGAATAGCAGAATCCGTAGTGTTGACGTGCTGACCCCCAGCCCCGCTGGACCGAAACGTATCGACTCGGAGATCATCCGAGGTGATCTGGACTTCCAGATCATCATCGACTTCCGGCGTAACATCGACCGACGCGAAGGATGTGTGACGACGACCAGATGAGTCAAACGGCGAAATTCTAACCAGTCGATGGACGCCTTTCTCGGCTTGGAGATAGCCGTATGCGTTATCACCCTCGATTAACAGTGTGACACTCTTAATTCCGGCTTCATCACCCGGCAGAAAGTCCAATGTCTTCACCGAAAAGCCACGGCGTTCTGCCCAGCGCGTATACATGCGCAGAAGCATCTGCGCCCAGTCCTGTGACTCTGTGCCCCCCGCACCAGGGTGAATGGCTACGATGGCGTTATGACTGTCATACTCGCCGTTCAGCATAGCTTCTAGTTCCAGCTGTTCCACAAGCTTGTCAACAATCTGCCGCTGTTCCTGCAGATCCTGTTCTAAGCCTGAGCCAGGCTCTTCGTCCACCATTTGCAGAAGTAGTTCCAGCTCATCGTAGGCTTGCTTAACCGTCTTGTACTGCTCGAGCACGCCTTTGACCTTTTTGGCTTCCTGAATCACAGCCTGGGACCGTTCTTGATCGTCCCAAAAACCTGGCTGCGACATGATATCGTCGAGCTCTTGGTTGCGTTCTTCACGGGCGGGAACGTCAAAGATAGTCCCTCATTTCGAGGATTCTACGCTGTAAATCTTGACTTTGGTTTTTGATCTCACCTAACTCCAGTTGTACCATACCTAGCCCTCCTACACTGCCAGTCTCTATGCTCCACAGCATTTCTTGTACTTCTTGCCACTGCCGCATGGGCAGGGGTCGTTACGTCCGACTTTGCTTTCGACCTTACGCTGCGTCACTTCCGCCACCGAACCGTCGGCAGCCCGATTGGTCTGGGCCGCCTGAATCCGTTCCTGAGAACGACGTTCGTGACTGCGCTCTTCATTTACCAACTGAACGCGGAAGAGCATCTTCAAACAGTCTTCCTGGATACTGGTAATCATGGCTTTGAACATCTCAAAGGCCTCAAAGCGATACTCCATCAACGGATCCCGCTGTCCATAGGCGCGCAGGCCAATGCCTTCACGCAGGTCGTCCATGGCCCGGAGGTGTTCCATCCACTTCTTGTCGATGATCTGGAGCAGAACGAGCTGCTCGATACGGCGCATGTCCTCGGAACCGTGTTCGGCTTCCCGCCGAGCGTAGGCTTCGCGCCCTTTGGCCACCAAGAGCTCTCGCACCTCATCGGGTTTCAACCGTTCTAGTTCCGCCGTCGAAACGCCCAAATCGGCGCCAATAACATCTTGATAGCGATGGCGCAGTGCCTCCAAGTCCCATTCTTCAGAGAGCAGTTTCTCATCGGCGTACTGCTTGACAATACTGCCCATCACTTCATCAAACATCGTCTGGATCTGTTCACTAATGCCTTGCGCTCGCAAAACGGCCCGCCGCTGACTGTAGATCACTTCGCGCTGCTTGTTCATGACATCATCAAAATCCAGAACCTGTTTGCGAATCTCGAAGTTACGTGCCTCCACCTTCTTTTGAGCACCCTCAATGGATTTGCTGATCTGCGGGTGCTCAATGGCCTGGTCATCTTCCCAACCCAAACGTTCCATAAGTCCCTTGATGCGGTCGGAGCCGAAAAGACGCATCAGATCGTCTTCCAGCGAAACGTAAAACCGACTTTCTCCCGGGTCACCCTGCCGCCCGGCACGGCCTCGCAGCTGGTTATCAATGCGCCGCGATTCATGACGCTCAGTACCTAGAATATAGAGGCCACCCAAGCCAACGACGCCTTCACCCAGGACAATGTCCGTACCGCGACCAGCCATGTTCGTGGCAATGGTTACGGTGCCTGGTTCGCCTGCATCCTTGATAATCTCCGCTTCTTTCTCATGATACTTCGCGTTGAGAACTTGATGTTTGATACCCTTGGTCTTCAATTGGCGGCTGAGGAATTCGGATTTCTCAATGGATATCGTTCCTACAAGGATCGGCTGCCCCTTTTGATGGGCCCGCACAATCTCTTCGACCACTGCGGTAAACTTGGCCTGTTCGTTTTTGTAAATGGCATCGGGATGATCTGTTCGCACCATGGGCTGGTTCGTTGGGATCACGACAACATCCATGCCGTAAATTTTGCGGAACTCCTCCTCTTCTGTTTCGGCCGTACCCGTCATCCCTGCTAACTTTTCGTACATGCGGAAGTAGTTTTGGTACGTGATGGCTGCCAGGGTTTGGCTTTCCTTGGCAATCCGCACATTTTCCTTAGCCTCGATGGCTTGGTGCAGTCCGTCCGCATATCGACGACCTGGCATCATACGGCCTGTGAACTCGTCAACAATGATCACTTCACCGTCTTTCACCACGTAATCGCGGTCTTTCATATACAATTCTTTGGCCTTCAGCGCCTGATTAAGGTAATGGTTCAATTCAAAATGGGCGTCGTCAAACAAGTTTTCGATCTTCAGCAGACCTTCGACCTTTTCGACACCAGCTTCAGTCAAGGCTACACTTCGCACCTTTTCATCCACCGTATAATCCTGCTCCGAATGCAGCCGTGGAACGA
>SLOZ01000098.1 GCA_007132255.1 Limnochordia bacterium
GGCATCGGGGGCAGCAGCAACACCTTGGATGCAGACGACTGGCAGGCTACCACGGACGCCTTCACAGAACACCTGCAGAACTGTCTGCGGGGCATTCTGGCTGGACACTTTCCCATCGAACCACGCAGCACAACGATCTGCGGTTATTGTCCGTACAACGGTGTTTGCCGAAAGGAGGTGCGCTGACGTTGGCGTACAAACCCACACCCAAGCAAGAACAAGCCATCACAACCATTGACCGGGATGTGGCAGTGTCAGCGGGCGCTGGTTCCGGTAAAACCAAAGTTTTGGTGGAACGCTTTGTTTATCTTTTGGAGCAGGGCATTCCTCTGGAGCGAATTGCAGCGATCACGTTCACGCGCAAAGCAGCACAGGAGATGCGGGAGCGTGTTCGCCGGCAGTTGGAAGAGCATCCATCATTGGCACATCTCGCCACCGCTATGACGCACGCGCAAGTTTCAACCATTCACAGTCTCTGCCAGCGCATCATCGCAGAACATCCGCGAGAAGCTGGAGTGGATCCTCGGTTTCGGCTCGGTGAAGAATGGGAAATGCAGCAGTTACTGCAGGACTTGGCCGAAGACACGCTGCGGATTCATCTGGATGCCGGGGATTCGATGCTCATGGATATCCGGGAATCCTTCTTTCAATTGAGTGATGCCGCAGCTATGCTCGTGCGTGTGTATAACGATATGATCGGCGTTGGCCAGCGAACCTTTAGCTCCACGGAAAACGAGCTCGAATTGGAAGAGCGGCTCCATGGGGCGGCTTTCGGACTGCGCCGCAGCATGCAGGACCTTCTGGGAGCATTGGATCAGGGGTCGGTATCTCCTACGGCGAAACAAGCGGCAGCGCTTGCCGCTCTGCGCCGCATCTGGCAGCAGGAAAAATCTGCTTTGGGTGGAGTTCCAGGACCGCATATCGCCGATACCTGTGAACTGCTGAGTCAAGCGTTGAAGGGTAATTGGGGCAAGATGAAGCCGCTGTTGGATGCTATCAAAGAATCCCTGGCCCAATGGCACCAAGCGTGGATCGATCTCGACGGCCACCATCGTCTGGTCAGTTTGGCGGCTGTTTTGGAGGAGCTGCACGCAGGTTACCAACAGCGGAAGTACTCTGCTGGGCTGCTGGATTTCAATGACCTGGAAACCTTTGCCTTGGAGCTGTTGGAACATGAGCATATTCGGCAGCATTATGGGTTTTTGCATCTGATGGTGGATGA
Source organism: Limnochordia bacterium (assembly GCA_007132255.1). GTDB lineage: Bacteria > Bacillota > Limnochordia > Darwinibacteriales > B1SED10-159 > SLOZ01. The sequence continues at coordinate 1,223 of SLOZ01000098.1, forward strand.
GTTTCAGGACACCAATCGCACGCAGAAGGCCATTGTGGATCGTCTGCGGACGGCAGCAACGAAACTGTTTGTTGTTGGCGACGGCAAACAATCCATCTATCGCTTTCGCAGTGCCGAAGTCCAGGTGTTCTTGGATACGCAGGCTGAGATTACGGACAATGGCGGCGAGCGCATTTTGTTGGACGATAACTTCCGTTCCGTACCGGAACTGGTTCAGTTCACGAACACGGTCTTCCCGCTCTTGATGGCCGGTGACCGCGTTGCTTTTGAGCCTAGTGTGGCTGGAATCGCTGGCTCGGTGCCACCCCATGTGGAATTGATCGAGGTCGAGCGTGATGAAGACAATGACATGGGGCTGGACGATCTTCGGCGCGTAGAAGCCGAACGGATTGCCCAGCGCATTCAGCAGGGTATGGCTGCAAAAACATTCGAGCCCGGTCAAGTTGCCATGCTTTTTCGTGCTACGACTGCCATGCGGATCTATGAACAGGCGCTCTTGAAAGCCGGGATACCGTTTGTGAATGTCAGCGGGCGCGGCTTCCATTCCACGCGGGAGGTCCAGGACGTTCTGCATTTTTTGGCCTGGCTCGAAGACGCCGGCAATGAAGTGGCGGAGGCTGCGGTACTGCGCTCTCCGTTCTTCTTGGTCAGTGATGAAGGACTTTTTTGGCGCCGCCGGGGCCAAATAGAGCAGGCAGCTGCCGCCGACGCCGCCAAAATTCGGCAAGCTTACAAAACGTACGAAGAGCTGCGGCGAATGGCTGCGGTGGAACCAGCACCGTTGGTGCTGCGCAGGCTTTTTGAAACGACCGAGTTCTGCAGTCGTCTAGAAGCTGGACCCTTAGGGCAACAGCGGTTAGCCAATGTCTTGAAATTGGAAGAGAGCAGTTGGGAATTGTGGGCAAAAGGATTCACGTCGCTGCAGGAACAGTATCAATATATCCTGCAACTGCTTAAAAGCCGAGATTTGGAGGGTGAAGCCAGGCTTGTGGGGGAAGACGCGCAGGCGGTAACACTGATGACCATCCACGGAGCGAAGGGATTAGAGTTTCCAGTGGTCATCCTGCCGGATCTCAACCGTGAGTTGGTGCATAGGAACCGACCGGCCGTGGTCTACCACCGCAGTGTGGGCATGGCTGTCAAGGATACCACTCGAGCCCAGCAAATTCAGGCGCTGGCGGCTCAAGAGGAGTTCGAAGAGCAGAAACGACTGCTGTATGTGGCGGTAACTCGCGCTGAGAAAAAGCTTGTCTTGTGCGGGATCGGTCGCGATTTCGATTCGACCAAGCCGCTGCAGGATCTGAAGAGTTGGTGGCAGTGGCTACTACGAACGGAAGCAGAAATTCCACATCTGCCGTTCACGCCTTGGAATCCGGATACACGAGCGGTATCCATTCTACCTTCAAAGCCTGGTGACAGTGAAGGGCAGAGCCCGGCGCAGCCTCCAGAGACTCTGACCGTGCCACAGCCGCCGTGGGAACACCAGGCAAAGATGGTAGTGCCTTGGGATACAGTGCGGTTTTCCGTGACATCCCTGCTCTTGTATGCGGTCTGTCCCCGCTGTTACTACTACCGTTATGTTCTGCGGGTGCCGGAACAGCCTCGTGGCTTGGACGCGGTGGTGCGTGGCCCATCGGCGGTCGGTCCTATTCGGCCGCAATCCACAGCGGAGACTCGTTTACGTCCCACGCAGCGCGGGAATATTATCCACCGGGTCTGCGAGCAAATCACGGATCCCGACCAACTGCAGACGCTCTTGGAACAATCTCTAGCATTGGAAGGGACTGCGGTGGATCAAGCCGAATACAGCGATCTAGAGCGCATGGCACGTCGCTATCTCGCCAGCAGCAGTTTTCAGCGCAGCCGCAGCGTACCTCTGTTACGAGAGTGGCCATTCCAGGTCCCTGTCGACACCTTTGTGCTTACGGGAACCATCGACCAGGTTTTTCAGGAGTCGGATGGCGCTGTCATTTCTGACTTGAAAACCAACCACATCGGATCGAACCAGGTGCAGTCTGTGGCAGAGCAGTATCAGCTGCAGTTGGATCTCTATGCCTGGGCGCTGACAAAATTAGGGCTTGGTCCTGTGAAGGAAACCCGGCTCCACTTTTTGGTGCCAGATAAGGTTGTGTCGCTGCCTTGGGATACGGCGCAAATGGAACGCATTGAGCAGTGGGTGCCCAAGGTTTGTTGGGAGATTCTGGAGCGGAGCGAGCAGGGCGGGCAGGCTTTTCCCGCGGCAGCGAACTGTCAGGGCAGTGCTGCCTGCCAGCGAAATTTCTTGGAAAGTGAAGTGTTGAGCGATGAGTGACAGACAAACATGGCCTTTTTACAATCCGCCGTTGGTACCTCCCATTGTCCAGACCTCGGTGTTTCAGTTTGCATCCATTGCCCAGTTGCAGGCTGTAGCCGACGGTGAAACACCGGGCCACATCTATACGCGCTGGGGCAATCCCAATACCGATCTGGTCCAAAATGCGCTGGCAGATCTGGAAGGAGCCCAACAGGGTTGGGTGTTTGGTACCGGTATGGCGGCCATTACGGCGGCCATGCTCAGCCTGTGTCGTCCCGGGGATCACATTGTGGCCGTGGGTACCCTCTATGGTGGAACGCATATGCTGTTCAAAGAGCAGCTGAGCCAGTTCGGCGTCGAAACGACGTTTGTAACCCAGGATATAACCGCGATACAGAGCGCCCTGCAGCCGAATACAAAGGTCTTATTCGGTGAAACCATCAGTAATCCAAAGATGGAACTCTTGGACTTGGAGCCACTGGCCCGGTTGGCGAACGAAAACGATCTTTTCTTTCTTGTGGACAATACCTTTGCGTCGCCCACGCTCTGCCGTCCCTTGGAATGGGGAGTTCATGGAGTGATGCACTCAACAACGAAGTATCTCAATGGGCATGGTGACGCCATGGGCGGGGCTCTGGTCGGCGAGGCCGCCTGGATTGAAAATGTTAGGGCTTGGGCGCTGCAGTTGGGTGCTCTCTTGGACCCTTTCGCAGCTTGGCTGCTGCAGCGCAGTCTTCAGACACTGCCACTGCGCATGGCAGCACACAGCAGCAACGCTCTCCGAGTGGCCGATTTTCTCGAGGCACATCCGAAGGTACAGACTGTCTACTACCCAGCTTTGACACAGCCGCAATTGGCGGCCAAGTACCTCCCCGATGGGAGCAGTGGGATGATCAGTTTTGTGGTTAAAGGCGATCCGGACTCTGTAGTCCAGGGTTTTCGGCAAATTGTACTGGCGCCCAGCTTAGCCGATACTGCGACGACCGTTTCGCATCCGGTATCCACGTCGCACCGGGCGCTCACTGAGACAGAGCGCCAGCAGCAGGGCGTGCCCTACGAGATGATCCGTTTGTCCGTTGGGATCGAGCCCGTGGAGACAATCACTGCTGACTTGGCTGCTGGCTTGGATTGTCTATGAGCGATCGCCCAGCCAAGGCTGCCCTGCGAAGCCAACTTCTTCAGGAACGAGCGCAGTTGGACCCGGTAGTGAAACGAGAGTGGGATCACCGGCTGTTCCAGCGACTGCAGGAGCTGCCTGTCTACCAGCAGGCGCAGAGCGTGATGCTTTATCTTGCCACTGTCTATGAGGTGGACACGTGGCCCATTCTTGACGATTGCTGGCGGCGTGGCATTGGCGTCAGTGTGCCCAAGGTCCTCGGCCGGCAGCGTGGAATGCAGGCACAGCGGATCGATAACCTGCAGCAGCTGCGCCTTGGCACCATGGGTATTATGGAGCCTATAACCGGTTCGGTAGTGGATCCGAGGACGCTTGATCTCATCATCGTGCCGGGCTTAGCTTTTGATGAGGCCGGTTATCGCCTGGGCTACGGAGCCGGTTATTACGATCGATTTTTGACAGACGTAGAGGGTGTGAAGGTGGGCTTGGTCTACGGCTGTTTTGTACAGCCTTTGCCCTTGGACCCTTGGGATCTACCCGTTGATTGGCTCCTCACGGAGAACGGCGTACTCAAAAAAGGAAATGATGGGGCGTTGACGAACTAAAAAAAGGAGATCCGGAAGGGAGGAAACCCCTTTGGTCAAGCGGTACATTCTATCCATTGATCAGGGAACTACTGGTAGTACCGTATTTCTATTCGATGCAGCTGGTAAAGCTGTAAACAAAGCATATTCCGAGTTCACGCAGCATTATCCTCACGCCGGTTGGGTGGAACATAATGCGGAAGAGATTTGGCAGGTGACGGCCAAGCTCATTGATGAAGTGATCCGTAAGCAGGATGTGAAGAAGGCTGACATAGCAGCGATTGGTGTTACCAACCAGCGAGAAACCGTGGTTTTGTGGGATCGCAAGACAGGTAAACCCGTGGGTAATGCCATTGTCTGGCAGTGCCGGCGCAGCGCAGGTATCTGCCAGCGTCTCAAGAACGCCGGTCATGAGCAGACTATCCGTGAAAAGACTGGTTTGGTGCTGGATCCCTACTTTTCGGGGACCAAGCTGACTTGGTTGTTCGAGCAGGAACCGCACCTTAAGGACCGGGCAGCAGCAGGCGAGTTGGCCTTTGGTACCATCGATAGTTGGTTGTTGTGGAACCTTACCGGGGGCCAAGTGCATGTTACTGACGTGACCAACGCCTCGCGGACGCTTTTGTATAATATTCATGAGTTGCAGTGGGACGCAGAACTGCTGCAGCTGTTAGGTGTACCCAAAGAAATTCTTCCCGAAGTACGGAGTTCCAGTGAAGTGTATGGGCACACAAAATCCCAGGGGCGATTGCCTGGTGGCATTCCCATTGCCGGCATTGCTGGTGATCAGCAAGCGGCACTGTTCGGACAGGCCTGTTTCGAACCGGGGATGGTCAAAGCGACGTACGGGACAGGATCCTTCATTCTCATGAATACCGGTAGTGAACCCATCGCCTCCCACAATGGTCTGCTAACCACCATTGCTTGGGGCCGTAATGGTGCGGTTCAATATGCGCTGGAGGGCAGCGTCTTTATTGCTGGAGCTGCGATCCAGTGGCTGCGCGATGAATTGCGGTTGATTACAAGCGCCGGTCAAACGGAACAGATGGCATTGGCCGTCGCCGACAATGGCGGCGTGTACTTCGTTCCAGCGTTTGTCGGATTGGGAGCACCCCATTGGGATTCCTACGCCAGGGGTGTTCTGGTGGGTCTGACGCGGGGAGCCAATCGGAATCATATTGCCCGTGCGGCCCTGGAATCCATTGCCTATCAGGTACGAGACGTTGTCGACGTTATGGTCAATGACTCGGGGATCCCTGTACCAACCATGAAGGTCGATGGGGGGGCATCGGTCAATAATTTCTTGCTGCAGTTTCAAAGTGATATGCTGCAAGTGGAAGTACAGCGGCCGCAGATCTTCGAGACCACAGCCTTGGGAGCAGCGTTCTTAGCCGGGCTGGCCGTCGGGGTTTGGCAGGATCTAGACGAGATTCGTCAGCAGTGGCAGCGGAATCGATTGTTCGAGCCCAATATGGAGGACAACCAAC
>SLOZ01000398.1 GCA_007132255.1 Limnochordia bacterium
TATTGGTTCCTTAAAAGAGTAGGGTTCGGCAGGGAAATGTGGAATACAAACTAAGGAGGTTAAAACATGTTACGCACTTGGATAGGATACTGCTTAATTTTCGTACTGCTCACAGCCGTGACTGGCAGCGGCTTCGCAGCCAGTGAACCGCTGGACTTCAGTTGGTATGTCAACTATGATTGGTACACAGCTCCCAACTGGCCCAGCGACAGCGTGGGTGAAGAATGGATTCGCGACAACAAGAATGTTCAAATTGAGTGGATCTCCCCCCAGGGCGCTGCCCAGCATCGCCTCAGCCTGATGATGGTGAACGATGAGTATCCAGATGTGTTGGTTTTGGAACGGGGCGAGCAGGTGGAGCGCCTGGTGCAGGCCGGTAAACTTGTGCCCTTGGACGACTGGATCGAAAACTCCAACCTGCGCTACTGGGCTGGCGATGCAACGTTGAACATGCTGCGCTCCAGTGACGGCAAGCTCTACCAGTTCCCCAATTGGTACATCGCAGAAGGCCGTTCCAACGGCAACTCGGGTTGGATTATCAACACCGAGATCTATGAAGCCTTAGGTGAGCCACCGTTGGCCACCACCGAGGATCTCTATGCCTATCTGCAGTTGGTGAAGCAGGAGTATCCCAATGTCATACCACTGGAGTCCTTAGAAGACTTTCAAGCCGGCAACATCATTTATTCTGCCTTTGGTGAAGAACGGAACTCGCTGTTCCTCTCGAATATGGTCTTCCCTGATAACGGTGAACTGCGGTCGATCTTTGATGACCCGGCCTTCTTGGACGCCGTCGTATTCACGAACAAATTGTTCGGCGAAGGCCTCATAACCCAAGATGGCTTCACCCAGACTCGTGACCAAGCCCGGGAAAAGATTGCTACCCAGCGCTTCGCCGTCTATGCTGGTAATGACGCCATTGCCCCGGCCCGCCAAGCCGTGAACCAGTCAGGCCAAGACAAGGCGTTCTACCAAGCGATCTGGCCCATTCACAAACCGGGTCTGGATCCTGACCGCATTACACCCAGCCAGTACAACACACTGGGTTGGAATGTCAATGTGATCAGCGTTGATGCTGCCGATCCCCAGCGCATCTTTGACTACCTGGATTGGCTCACCGGTGCTGAAGGCCAACGCACCATCCGTTTCGGTCCCATTGGCCACCACTATGATGAAGTGGACGAGCAGGGTTACCCCATCTTCAACGATCTGTTCCACGAGACACCGGTGTCGGAGCGGCGTTGGGGCGGTGCTAACTATGTGGGCAACACTGTTTGGGCCGATACCGCTGGTGTTTGGTTCGAGATGCAGCAGCCCGAGGAAGACCGGGAGTGGGGCTTGGAGAACCAGTACAGCGTGACCTGGAATACCAGTCTCAATACCACATCCTTCAGCAATATTCGGCCGCTGCCGAATACAGCCGAAGGCCAAATCTTCCAGCGTGTCCAGGACATCTATGAACTGGCCTATGCCCAGATGGTCTTTGCCGACAGCGCGGCGGAAGTGGAGTCGATTCTCGACCGTGCCCGCAGTGATGCCGACCGCGCCGGCTTTGAGCGAGTGGTAACGTACATGAACGAAAAGTACCAAGAGAATCTAGAGCTCATGGGTCGCTAGGATTGTAAGACTGCAGGATTGTGAGACTGCGATACGAGCAGCAGGAACAAGCTGGGGCCAGCGGGGTGCTGACCCGGCTTGTTCTTGAATCATTCAGCGGAAGTAGGTGAGCGGCATGGCATACCGGGTATTGTTGGTCGATGACGACCCCATAGAACTGCAGGGCCTGCAGGAATTGGTGCCCTGGGAGCGTTTTGGCATGGTTGTGGTGGACACAGCCCCCAATGGCATTCAAGCCCTGAGCAAACTGCGGCAGTTACAGCCTGATCTGATGATTACCGATATTCGCATGCCGCGCCTTAATGGCCTGGATCTTGCTCATGAAGCGAAGGCTGTTGTGCCGCAGTTGAAGATCATCTTTGCCAGTGGCTACGATGACTTCCAGTATGCTAAGCGCGCCATTGAACTCAGTGCCGATGCCTATGTCTTAAAGCCCGTGGATGATACCGAACTCTTCCGGGCGTTGGAACGGGTTGTGGAGCAGCTCGAGGCCAGGCAGCGCCGGGAGCAGGAGCAGCAAAACCTCGAGCGCTCGCGCTCGTATATCACGCGGCAGCTGCTGTTTGACCTCTTGGAGAACGGCATGGCCCTGCCCGACAACGGTTTACCCACAGGCTGCAGTTGGAACTGGGACCACAACGTCTATGCAGCTGTGGCCGAGTTGGACAATGTTCCGCAGATCCTGCACGATCACCCGGGTGAGGACGGCAGTGTTCTTTTGGGAGCCCGCCGCCAGACCATGATGGACTTTCTGGAACAGCACGGTGACTGCCTCTATTGTCCTACGGACCAGCATCGCGTGGCGGTCATTCTCCCAGCCGATCTAGGCTTCCGGACACTCTTCAGCCAATGGATGGACTATGTCCAGCAGACCGCAGGTGATACCATGACCATTGGGGTTGGCTCAGCGGTGGCGGGGCCTAATACCTGGCCGGGCAGTTATCGGCAGGGGCGCAGTGCCCTAAACTATAAGATGTTCTACGGCAAAGACCGCGTGATCTACTACCGCGAGCGCAGTGTGGACACAGCTGCGGCCATCCAAAACCTCAAAGGCATTCGCGACGAACTACTTACCGCTGTGGTCCAGGGTGATGGCGACGCCGTGGAACGAAGAGTCCAGGACATGTCCCTGGAACTGCGAGAGTTCCCCGAAAAAGAAGCGGTCTACAACTATTGTCTGCAGCTGCTGATCCGTCTGGGCCGTCAACTGGAGGATTATCAGATCCGGGTCGCTGATGTTTGGGAATTCGAGGGTGTGAATATGCTGACGCTGGCACAGTTCGAGACCACCGTCGATCTGCAGGATTGGCTGGGCGCAAAACTGCGAGTGGTCGCCGACGAAATATCCCAGCGCCAGACACAGACCCACCATCGACTGCTGGCCGACATCCAGGGTTATGCCGAGGAGCACCTGGCTGGCAATCTGCGGCTGCGCGACGTTGCAGAGGAGTTCGGCTATTCTCCCAACTACTTAGGGCGCGTCTTTCGCGACGGCTATGGGATGTCGTTCAGCGATTATGTCCTGCAGCTGCGGATGGAAAAGGCGGCCCAGTTGCTGCGGGAATCGTCCTGGAAAATCTACCGCATTGCCGACGAGGTCGGGTACAACAATTTGACGTACTTCAACCGGCAGTTCAAAGACTACTTTCACCTGACGCCTGGTGACTATCGGAAAACCTGTTAGGGGACGGAACTATGTACAGACGACCTTGGTCTTTCGGCACAAGGCTTATCGCATCGTACATGGCGCTGCTTTTGGTGGCGATTCTTGGGTTGGGCATGTATATCTTCACTACACAGACGCAGGCTCTGACAGAACAAGCCCAGCAGGCGATGACAGGCACGCTCACACAGATCCAGCAGAACATCGCCGTTCCTGTGGCCACTGCCATGCGCATGGCCCATGAAGTGACCAATGATTATCGGCTGCAGCAGTATCTCGAACTGGAGCATTCACCTTGGCACAGCTATGAGCAGACGACGAATTACTTCACGCCAAAGATGCGTTCTGTGCTGGTCCTGGCTTCCCATCCAACCTGGCTTGATGTCTACCACGGTAATGCGACGCTGCCGGAAATCTACTGGGATGAAGTGCAGCGGCCACCGCTGGCCAGTGGCACTCTGTTCAATCTGCGGACCATCGAACGTGTCAGTGCTGAGGACTGGTTCCATGATCTAGGGGTGCTGGCTTTGGACGAAGGCGTGTGGCGGCAGGTGGGAACCGATGCCCTGCACGGGTACATCTCCTATCTCAAGACCATCTACAATCTGCCGCGCACGACTCCTTTGGGTTTTGTGCGCATCCGCATGGCCGTTCATGATGTGTTAGCAGCTGTTTCTGGAGCCGATCTGATGGAAGGCTTGGTGCTGCAGGTCTGGGATGGCCACGGCCAAACGCTGACCGGGAATGTGCAGCAATCTGCCGCCACTGGTTCTGGCACTCAGAACGCTGCCATGACCGTGGAAAAACCCATTGCCGGAACGCAATGGTTCCTCCAGGCCAGCATTCCCTATGCCATTTTGCATCGTTCGGCCCGGGAAGCCCGCAATTTGATCTTTCTTTTGTGTGCTGTGCTGTTCGCCACGTTAACACCTATTGGGATACTAATCTCACACCATTTTGGCCGTCGGATTAATGACGTGGTGGAAGCGATGGAAGGCTTTCAACAGGGCGACTTTTCCCTGCGGCTGCCAGTCAAGACCAATGGCCACAGCGGCGATGATGAGTTAGGGCGGATGGCCCGCTCCTTCAACCACATGGCAGAAACCATCGGTGATTTGATCAACCAGGTGTATGTCGGCTCGCTGCGCAAGAAGGATGCCGAACTGCAGTTACTGCAGGCCCAGATTAACCCGCACTTTTTGTATAATTCCTTGTCCTTGATCAGTCGCGGTGCCCGTTTGGGACAACCCGAGCACGTGCATCGCTTGGTGATGGCCTTGGCTAAGTTCTACCGCTTGTCCTTAAACCGCGGCGGCATGGTCTTCGGACTGCAGGATGAACTGGACTTGGTGGAAGCGTATGTCACTGTGCAGGAACTGCGGGGGTCGCGTTCGTTCACCGTGGACTATGACGTGGACGTCGATGTCATTGGGCTGCGGGTGATGAAATGCATTCTGCAGCCCTTCGTGGAAAACGTTTTTGTCCATTCGGGCTGTCTTGAACCTTTGTACATTCGCATTGCCGTGCGCCAGAGCGCCGATGTGTTGACGCTGAAGGTCATTGACAATGGCTATGGTATATCTCAGGAACACATTGCGCAAATTCTGTCAGCGGATGGTGCTGGTTACGGCGTACGCAATGTGGATCAACGCTTAAAGACATATTATGGCCGGCCATTCGGCGTCGAAATTGTCAGCCGCTTGGGCTGCGGGACAGCAGTGATCATCCGCGTGCCCAGCGATGCTTCCGATACCCGTGTCCAGCCAAACAATGAATGAGGTGACGTATGCTTCGGATGCAAGTACAATTCGACAAGCCGCTGCGGCGGTGGGATGGATTTGGCATTAACTATGTGGAAATTGCCCAGACCGATGACTATGAGCGGTATCCCCAGGATTACGGCGGTCTGAGCACGTTGGCCGAAGAGGATCGACAGGCGGTACTGGATGCCATCTTTGGTGAGGATGGGCTGCAGCCTACCCTGGTCAAGATGTTCTTTGGACCCTTCATGCAGGCCCAGCCGTTGGGCGAAACTACAGATGCAAAACCCAACGGCCAGCAGCTGCTGGTGGACTTAGATCACTATGATCACACAACCACGACCCCTTGGATGCGCTACTTTGTCCAGGAAGGGCTGCGGCGGACTCGGGAGCGGGGTGAGGATCTCAAGATTGTCACGACCATGTATGCTCCACCGGCGTTCATGACCAAGCAGGGTTTCCTGCGGGGACGCGACTTAGATCCACAATACCTTTGGGAGTGCGCCAAGTACATGGCGGCGTGGGTTAAGTATCTGCGCGATGTGGAATCCCTGCCCGTGACGGCCCTCAGTCTGCACAACGAAGGCGAAGATCATGCTCGCTGGCCGGAAGATGCCGACGATCCGAATTTTGGCCCCGGCCATGACTATAATCTGTATTGGCCGCCGGAACTGCTGGTGGAAATGCTGCCGATTGTGCGGCAGGTCTTGGACGCCAATGGTCTCAGCGATGTCCTCGTGGCACCGGGTGAAACCACCAATTGGTATCGCTTTGATCAATGGGGTTATGCAGCCGCCATTGCCGATGATCCGGCCGCCCTGGATGCCCTTGGACTGATTAGCTCCCATGGCTTTTTGACATTTAATAAAAATCGCTGGTTTGCCGACACCCGCAGCGTAGGCAATGATCTGCTCCGCCAGGCCAAACCCGGTCTGCACAGCTGGGTGACCTCCATTGCCTGGGGTGACATGGACGTGCACTTTCTGGAACAATATCGGCATAATATCTATTCCGTCAAGGTGAACGGTCTGATCCCTTGGGCCTGCATGCAGAATCCAGAGCAGTGGCACCGCGGCGATCCCAACCCGGGCACCGCCTTCCGCATCGATGGCAAAGGCGGCTGGCAGCAACTGCCCGGCTATGACTTCTACAAACAGGTCTGCCGCTGGGCCCGGCCGGGTATGGATGTGGCCCAGGTCAGCTCCAATGATACGCAGTTGGGAGTTCTCGCCTTCGCCAGCGGTCAACATGCGACGGCTCCGGACGTCTTCGTGGTCCTAAATACGTCCACCGAAGCCAAGACAGCAGCTGTGGCACTGACCGGCACCGAACACAAGCAGTTTTGCGTCTATAGGACGACCCCGGACAGCGGCTACCAGATGGTGGAAACGGTGAGTACATCTGACGGTGCGCTGCGTTACGATTTCCCAGCAGAGTCAGCCACCACCTTTGTGGGCTGCGAGGGTTAAGGACGCTGGAGTTGCGCAAAATCTTGCTGATGCTATGTACAAGGGTGGTGCTATGGACTAACCGGATGCTATGCACCAACCGGATGCTATGCACCAACCGGATGCTATGCATACCGAAGTGAGCTGAACCGAAAAAGAACTAGAATGGAGGATGACCATGACCATGATCATTGATGCGGATGCCCACA
>SLOZ01000258.1 GCA_007132255.1 Limnochordia bacterium
GAAGCCTGATTGCAGGATGCCCTCGGGGAAATCCGAGATAACACTGCAATCCATAGATATGTTTAGGCGCGATAAGGACCCATGCAGCCCCCTGCATGGGTCGTATCTTTGGCCCCTTCCCGTCCTCTATCTCACGGCAGCCCCGCACTTGGTGGCCAGCGGCCATGCTTTCACTTGTGTTTTCCCAGGGAAAAGTCATAACGCAGACAGCCCGGAGCCACGCGAATGGGAGCCTTTCCCTCTACGTTCGTCGCGGGCAAGGGCTGTTTGGTCACCCTAATTTGATCGTCCGCCCAACAGGTTATGCTATTATACAGGGCGTTCAGGGAATCTGGCCGCGGATAGTCACTGCGCCAGAAGTTGCCCCGACTTTCTTCTCGCAGCAGCGAAGCTGCGGCAGCCGCAAGAACGGTCAGCAATATGCTGCGCAGTTTCTGCAGACGCACCAGTTCAGCGGGGGATGAGGCTCGCCACTGCTCAATAAGTGCCAGCTTGGCTTCGAGATCATGCACAGCGGCCTGGAGATTCGCCGCATCTTTCACAAAACCCACCTGTTTCCAGGCGATGTTCTGAATCTCTGCCTGTTGGTCAGCGATGGCCAAGACCTTGCCGGTCGTGCTGGGCAGCCAAACGGCTGTCGCTTGCGCCAGTTCCGCTTCCAAAAGCTCGTTCTGAACACTGCGATTCACGTTCTGTTGGGCCGCCGTTTCTCCAGCCACAAGGCCGAAAACTAGGCACTCTGCCAACGCGGAACCCCCCAGGCGCGCCGCGCCAAACACTCCGCCGGTGGCCTCCCCGGCAGCTAGAAGACCCGGCACCTTAGTGCGAGCCGACTCGTCGATGCGAATACCTCCTAAGAAATAGTGGGCACCGCCTTGATCCTCAATGCTCTCGGGTCCCGCCGCCAATATGGAATCCACGCCTACATCAGGAACGTTGAAATTTATCAGCTCGATATCGACCAGTTCGGCCCCGGCCTCCAAGGCCAGCCGAAAGCCGTCGCCGGTAGTTCCCGCAGGGTTATCTGAGTGGGCGAATGCTCTGGCCCCACCGCCGGTTGCCAAAATCACCTGCGGTGCTGCGATGGCCACCAACTCCTGTGAAGTCATGTCCACAGCTAACGCACCCAAAATACCGGTTTGTGGGTGTCTGAGCAGCGTGATCACGGAATAGGGGGCATGTACATTGACGCCTTCATACACAGCCTGCTTCGCCAGCACCTGACCCATGGCCAGACCCTTAGGTTGACGCGGCACTCTTTCCATCTGCAGGCCGGAGGGCTGCTGGGTCTCTGCCACTGGCTGCATGCGCAGACCCCAGCTTTGCAGCTGCTCATTGGCAGCTCCTATGCGCTCCACAAGTACCCTAACCAAGTCCGGATTGGCCAAGTATCCGCCAGTCCAGAGAATCTGTTCTGCAAGCACGTCCTGCTGGTCTGCGGGACACGACGTAATGTAGCCATTGGCATACAGCGTTGAGCCACTGCGACCTGGTTGGCCTTCACTGAGCAGCAGAACATCAGCACCCCCTTGCCGCGCGGCGATGGCAGCGGAAAGACCCGCTAAGGCGCCGCCTACCACCAAAACGTCGCACCGCATTCTGCGAATGCTCTGACTACTGGATTCATTCGTACTCTTCATGGTTCTCCCCCATTTCGGACTTACATTCTTTAAAGCTAACCCAATGGTTCCAATGGATAGTCTCCATTTAGCAGATTCACATAAGCGAGCTACTGCTTGATTGAACACCAACCCCCTAATAGACTTCGGAAGCCGAACTATAAATGCCTTGTCATTGCAGGTTTTTTGCCCACCACTGCTGAAGAAACAAAGCATCAACTGGGAATGAAGGGATATTCTATGACTGCTTCCAGCACGAAACGGACGTCTGAACGAATCACATACCGGCGTCTCTTGGTCTTTTTCCTACCTTTGGCCGCTACTCCATTCATGATCGCATCCACCCACACCATCGCCAACTCTGTTATGGCGCGGCTGCCATATCCGGTTCTGAGTCTGGCGATTTTCAGTGTGGTACAGGCCATGACTAATACGCTGAAATCACCGGTCCTTCTGGCGAAAGAGGTGACAGTATCGCTGGTGGACAGCGACCACAGCCTGCGTATCGTGAGGCGCTTTTACATGGGCTTGGCACTGCTTTTGGCAGGGTTTTTGATCACGTTGGGCTATACGCCTGCTGGGGGCTGGTTTTTCACACATGTTATGGGTTTGACTGATCCAGAATCGGTGGCCTTTGCCTACGCAGCCATGCGCATTGCCTGCTTTCTACCCTTTGTCGAAATTTACCGGAACTTCTTTCAAGGCATGGCCATTGCCGTGCGCCGCACTGGCATCGTGTCTTTGGGAACGGGATTCCGTCTCGTGGTCATCCTGTTAATCGCGCTGTGGTCGGTGCAGACGCAGTCACTCCCCGGTGTTATAGTCGCCGCCATGATGTGGACCGTCGGTATTGGCTTGGAAGGTTTGTTTCTATCTGGCCTGTTTCTGCGGCGGTTAGGCTCGCCATCACAGGTGGTCCGCCAAATGCCGCAGCGCTCGAAAACAGTCCTTACTTATGCGCAGATCTTGACCTTTTTTCTGCCGTTGGCCGCCATGATGATCATGAATACTAGTCTGCAGCCGTTCATTCAAGGCTTAGTGGCCCGCAGTCCGGTCAGCCCCACCGAATCGTTGGCATCCTACGGAGTGGCTTGGGGTCTCTTCTTAATCATCTCCGGACCACTGAACATGCTGCACCAATGTGCTTTGGTCTTTGCCCGTAAACCACGGGGGCGGGACTGGGAGACTGTCCGCCGCTTTTCCTTAGCTGCTGGATTCGTCGTTTCGAGCATCTTGGCCATTGTGGCACTGACTCCGCTGGGGTACTGGATCATGCGTACTCTGATCGGTGTCAGCCCGGAAATCGCTTCACTGTCTCGCTGGGTTCTACTGTCGTTCACGCTGTACCCAGCCCTGCGCGCTTGGCAGGAACTGTACTGGGGTCTGTTGTTAGGTGCCCGTAAGACGTCAATTATCAGTTTCGGCAAAGTGCTGAATCTAGCTACGGCTCTCTTAGTTTTGACGTTATTGGTCAGCAATACGGCGCTGGCCGCTCTGATCCCTGCGGCTGTGGCTGGCGGTATTGGCTTTTCCGTGGGCCAAGGCGTAGAAAGCGTTTTTCTTTGGCAGTATGCCAAGCGCAGAGTCACTGCTGAGTTGTTCGAGTAACAGCGGCCAGTTCGTCTAGCAGGCCTGTTGCATAGCCGGGTCCCAACGCCCAACGTTGAATGTTCCGCACGGGGAAATGCCTGCTACGCGGCATTTCGTACTCGGTCCTAGACCACGCTTCGCTCTCTGTGAAACAGGTCTGCTAGGCGTTGGCTGCTTCACGCTGAAACAGAAAACAATCGTGTCTCGGCTACTGGTTCTTGAGATTTCTCAGCAGCCAAAGTATGTTTTCACCTAAGCGGGACATCGTGGCCAACCCTTCATCGTCCTGCTGCACATCACCCTCAGCCCGGCCGACACCAAGATTCCAATAGCCTGAACCAGGTACAACCATATCATTAATCAGGAAGAAGTCGTTGATTCCGTGAAAGGTCGGCATAGCGCCGGCCCGGCGAACCGCCACAACAGCGGCCCCGATCTTACGACTAAGCGGGTTGCCGCTGCCTCGCAGTACATAACCGGCCCGGTCAATCAGAGCTTTCGTTTCGGTGGTAACATTGGCGAAATACGTCGGTGAACCAATCAGAATGGCATCAGCTTCTACCATCTTGGCGATACAGTCGTTGACCATGTCATCATCGAAAACGCAGCGTTGGTTCTGCAGCTTGCGGCATGTCTGACAGGCTGTACAGCCACGCAGCACCTCACCACCTACCTGGATAACTCGGCAATCAGCGCCTGCTTTTTGCAGCGGCGCTAGTACCGTCTGCAGCAGTTGTGCGGTATTGCCTTCACGACGGGGACTTCCGTTAAATGCAACAACGTTCATAAACAACCATCCTCTCCAATGCCTTCGTAGAACCAAGCAGACAAACCTTCGCTTCCTTTGTTCTCTAAAGTCTTCTCGGAAACATGCAAGAAACCCTTGCCGGTTTTCCGGTAGGGCTTCCTACAAGCCGAATCTATACAGCCTGCCAAAGACTTCCGCGTATTGTATTCGTCCAGAGTAGCGGCGAGTCAGAATCTTCCCCGTATTCAACGTCGAAGCGCCAATCCAACGGCAGCCATGCTCACAATTCTGACCCAAGCGAGCAAAAAAGCGGCCGCCAGGTCTCTTTTTAGGGCCCTTTGCCGATCATTCCACGCCAGCAGCCGTGTCTCATGAAGGATAAAGCGTGATTGGCACCTGAATGCGAAACGTCGCTTAGCAGGTGTTCGTCCGAACCCAACCGTCCGGTTTGGGCCTTACCAAAACACACTCTATGCCATCGACCTGCTAAGCAACGGTACCCTAGTCTGATACCTCAACGAAGCCGCTGACCACTGATGAAAAACCAACCGGCAGTGGCTATCTACTCATACTGACTGTACCGCTTCTGCCATTCTTCGTTAGTCAAAAACGACTTCTGGGTCCCTACCCTCATGGTGGAAAAGGCAGCATAGGCGTTGGCCAATGTCATACTGTGCAGAACATCTTGGAACTGGCACAGGAAAACGGCAAAACTACCAATGAATGCATCGCCGGCTCCTGTAGTATCTACAGTGGGTACCAGCAGCGGCGGCACCCATTGGCAGCGGTCTTCTTCAACCAGTAGTGAGCCCTGCACACCGACGGTTACAATCACCGTCTTGCCTGTGTGCTCCCGGAGTTCCACAGCGGCGGTTTCCAGTTCACTCCGACCATAAAGTGGGCGATCGACTAACAAAGCCAACTCGTGTTCATTAGGGATTAGGTAATCCACACCCACCAGATACTGCCGATCGATGGGCATGAAGGGAGCGGGATTGAGAATCAGCGGCACACCCCAAGCTCGTGCGGCATCAATGCAGTGGTAAACAGTCTCGACAGACAACTCCAGCTGCAGCAGCAGAACATCACAGGTTCGCAGATCCGGAGCAGCAGCGTCAATATCTTCGGCGGACAAACAGTCATTGGCATCCTTGATGATCAAGATGGCGTTTTCACCCGCATCATCCACGAAAATGGGCGCGACTCCACTGTGGTGACCGGCGGCTGTGGTGACGTAACGAGTGTCAATGCCGTTGCTGCGAAGATTATCGATCACTCCAGGACCAAAGAGATCATCTCCAACCTTCGTGACCATAACCACATCGGCCCCCAACTTTGCGGCGGCCACCGCCTGATTACAGCCTTTTCCGCCGTAGCCCATATCAAAACTGCGAGCCGGAATGGTCTCCCCCATAACGGGCATGCGTTCGATTCGCGAAATCAGATCCATCATGTTCGACCCAATAACACCGATCCGAGTCGAGTCCATTGTCATGACCTCCTTCTTCGTTCGACACCTTCGAACCCATAGTGCGTGATCTTCGTTTTCCTTCGAGCGGTCAGGCAAGCTTGTCCGCGATACCGAATTGCAGGCTTGTCGCAGGGACCTCCGCCAAGTAAGGCGCGTGGTTCTTGTTCTGTGTTATCGCCGCGAAGCAGCCGACACCTGCATGATTCGTGGGAGATGCCGAGCGAGATCATCAATGGCGAATACTTCGGCAATAACCTGGGTCCAACCATGGATGAAATACTCCCAGCCATCCACAACAGTTAGATCTTTATCCAATTGCTGATCCTGGGCCTGTCGCAGAAACTCCAATGTGCCGCGATAATTCAGCTCCCAAACCAGACTGTGTGCTGGAAACACAGCGTTATCTGGCAGTGGCGAGCCGGGCCGATCCTTGCCCAAACCCGTGGCATTGGTGACAAGAGAGTACGGCGGCAGGCCTGCCATGATCTGCCCATGCTGATCACAATCGCTGATCTTGTGCATCTGCAGACGGTCATATAAGGGATGGTCGCTAAATATAGTGTGCATTTCCGTGATCCGACTAGGGACTGTGTCAGTTACGTGAATGGCCGTTGGCCAATTCTCGATTTGTTTGGGATCCAACAGCGAAGCCAAAATCGCCCGCGAACTGCCTCCAGCGCCCATGAGCAAAACTTGACCTCCATGCCGCTGCCAAAACCTTTGGGGGACGAATGTTTCCATGGCCAAACCACTGCTGATCGGGTCTTTGGCCGACCCGCACAGGCCCGATTCGTTCTTAGCAATGCAGGATATCTCGTGAAACAAGCGCGCGTATGGATCCAAATGGTCAAAGAGATCCCGTGCTGCTTCTAGAACGTTAATTTTGTGCGTTGTGACCAAAGCCCCCCTGGACATCGGGTCCTCCTTGATACCCTGGACGATCCGACGATACTCTTCGCGCGGCGCGTCCAAGGAAATATCAAGACCAACTAGGGAGGCGTCGATTCCTAAGATGTCAGCCCATTTGGGGAACAGGTCCATCACGGATGATCTTGCCGTTGTCACCCCGACAAAGTACATGGTCGGCGCAGAAGCTTGTCTAAAGCCTTTCATGCATTCACCAAACGCCGCGAGATGCCCCTGCCTTCAGGTATGGGGAGGAAAGCGGCGGCGGGCGTTAGCCCGCTATTCCTTTCTTGTCGTATTGCCAACCCGAGTTTCTTTGTACTGGCCGCA
>SLOZ01000180.1 GCA_007132255.1 Limnochordia bacterium
CGGAGTAACCAAACATCCGTTCCGAACCAGGAATAGATTGGCAGCACTACCTTCTGAGACATGGCCCCGACTGTCTAAGATAATCGCCTCATCGTATCCGTCCATCAGAGCATCGGATTTGGCCAACGCTGCATTCACATAGGCGCCGTTAATCTTGGCACGCATCGGGATGGCATTGTCGTCAAGATGACGCCACGAAGAAATTTTGACACTAAGTCCTTTGGAAAGATCAAGATAATCGCCAAATGGAACAGAGAACATGAGAAAGTCATCGGTAAGCCCATCCAGTTTGACACCAACGGTTTCAGCACTCTTGTAAAAAATTGGTCGAATGTAGACGTCTTCTTGATCGCCACACCGTTTGAGGAGATCCAATGTTAACTCACAGAGCTCATCGGCTCCGTACATGGGTTGAATTCGCAGGATATTGCAGGACTTTAGCATGCGCTCGTAATGCTCGCGCATTCTGAACACGAACAGTTCATCTTCGGCCGAGTTCCAATAAGCACGAATGCCTTCAAAACAGGCTGTACCATACAAGAATGCATGTGTCATGACACTGATCTTGGCTTCCTCAATAGGCGTCATCGAACCTTGGAAAAACGCCGTTCTGCCCATGTGAATTCCTCCCTTGCAGCCCTCTTTCATAGAGCACAATGCGTAGTTTACAGCGAGTACGAAACGCCTTTTGGTAGGCGGTTTCCCGGCTTGAGCCATCGATTTTGGGCGTTGAAGCACGTTTGGTCACCGGCCAGCTTGACGGTGTGTGTGATTACTGTATTCCACAATAGGCTTCAAAAACCTGCAAATCTCTGGTAGTGTAGGAGAAGAAGCAACGACGTTGCACTAGAAATGAGGTGGCTGCATGCCAACTGTCATCTTAACCGGCGGCGGTACAGCCGGGCACGTGACTCCACATTTGGCCCTTGTCCCGCGGCTCAAGCAGTGCGGTTGGGCGATTCATTATATTGGCAGCAGGGATGGTATTGAGCGCTCATTGATCCGGGATATTCCCTATTCGGCTGTGGCGACCGGCAAACTGCGCCGCTATTTTGATTTGCAGAACTTCATAGATCCCTTGAAGGTGGTTTGGGGAACGCTGCAGGCTTGGGTTTTGTTAGGACGAATCCAGCCAGACGTCGTGTTTTCCAAAGGTGGTTTCGTGTCCGTTCCCGTGGCGCTCGCCGCCAGCATCAGGGGTGTGCCCGTGATTCTGCACGAATCCGACATGACTCCCGGGCTGGCCAACCGCTTGGTCATGCCGTTTGCGCGTCGGATATGCGTGACGTTTCCTGAAACAGCGGCTCATGTTCCGGCAGGCAAGCTAACCATCACAGGGACCCCACTGCGTGATGAACTGTTTGCGGGTGATCGTAAGAAGGGTCTGGCGCTTTGTGAGTTTAACAAAGAGCGGCCAGTCCTATTGGTTATGGGCGGGAGTTTAGGTTCGGCTGCACTCAACGACGCCCTCCGCGGCAAATTACATGCTATTACCGAGAACTTTCAAGTTGTCCATCTTTGCGGGAAAGGCAATGGCGACACTGCCCTGAATGAGTACCCCGGATACAAACAGTTTGAATATGTGCACGATGACATGCCGCATCTTCTGGCCGCCGCCGATCTGGTAGTGAGTCGCGCCGGTGCCAATTCCTTGTTTGAGCTTTTGGCTCTGCGAAAACCGAATCTGCTGGTGCCACTGTCCATGCAGTCGAGTCGGGGTGACCAAATTGCCAACGCTGCGTCCTTTGCCAAGCAGGGTTTCAGCCGGGTACTGCCGGAAGAACGGTTGACGCCCGACATGTTGAACATTGAGATTGCCGAGGCGTGGCAGCAGCGTGCCAACATGGTTAAGGCAATGACGACCTCGCCTGTAACTAACGGCACGACGACGATTCTCAACCTATTGAATGAATATGCAAAAGAACCTGCCCAGTGAAGGACAGGTTCTTGCTTACCCAAGACTAAACGCTATGATCTAAGTTCAATACCCTTGGCATTCTCCCAAATACCATGGATGTTGCAGTAACTCGTTGCCATCAAAGTGCCGCTCTGTTTCAGCTGCACTTTAAAGAGGCCTTTCGGTTCGGTGTAAGCAGGGCCTTCGTTCGCTCCCTTAACCGCTTCGCCGTGAGCCGTGAACTGTACGTCACCTAACTCATAGGCAAACCCATCGTCTGGCTGAAAGACCAGCTTGATCCAACGGATGTGATGTTCTGTTGTATTGGGATGGGAAATATCGGCGCCGACTTCGACGGTGATCTCAAAAGGCTCTTCAGCTGAAACAGTATCCGGGGCCGTGATTACAGGTACATGTTTTTCGTTCTTCCAATCACCACTGCGCAAGATGTCGCCAAACTTCTTCATGTGCGAACCGCCTCCCAAAAGATGTTGATGATCAAAAGGATCATCTATATGATTCATTCGCTAAGATTATGAGAATCCCTACTAAGACTTGGTAAAAACATTACACGGCAGCATCTTTTTCCAGCAAGAGCGCTTGTCGACGCTGCGCGTAGATATCGGTTCGCCGATAATAGAACTGTAAGACGATACAATCAGCAAGCTCGCCCAGGACCATGGCCCAGGCACCGGCACTGGCCGGATTTCGAATGCCAGCTGCGAGCAGCACCAATAACGAAAGCACGACCACGAAGAGATTCACAGCCTTACCGGCCCCGATGAGTTTGGTGGCACGATGCTGCATCAGGATGCCCCAAAGATATTCACGCCAACCAAATAGAAGAGGGAGAATGCTCATGACCTGCATGACTCCCAACGCCGCTTGCCGCACAGCTGGTGTTACACCCATCAGATGGGTGAGGATCCACGGACCGGCACCTGTAAAACTGATCCATACCATGAGCACAGACGCAAGGACTGCGAAGCCTCCGGTGAATCGTTTGGTCATCCGGAAGGTTTCGGGCAGTGTTACCTTTGTGAATGTCAGTGTGCATTGGTGCAGCATGCCGATGGGTGCCAGCAGCATCATAGCCAATCCATGTCCCACAGAGTACGCTGCCAAAGCGATCTCCGGTCCATCCGTACGGGCCAGTCCCGTATTGATTAGGGGACCAAACGACGTGGCAACGAATGTTGTGATCACCAATGGGAAGAAAAACCGACTGATGTCCATGTTTCGCAGTTGAACATTGGTCGTCTTCCGCGCAAAGAAAGTTCCGGTCCGCAGCAGTGGCCTTGCCTTCCAGCGCATGATTGTCGATTCCACGAGAAAGGCTCCTGTAAAAGCAAAGCTAGCACTAACGGCACCGGGCAGATTTGTCCAGTGCGCGAGCCCAAAAACCACGCCTGACATCACCATCAGACGAACCAGGGTCGACAACGGTACCAAAAGTGTTTGGCGAGCAATAATCGCTACCCCGTGGTAAAGATTGCGAGACACCGTGAATACGGGCAGGAGAAATAGGACCATCAATGCCGTATTGGCCTGTTCGGCGATGGCGTCCGACGCTCCCATGACATCAGCCAAAGCCCAGTATCCTAAAGGTGTGAACGCCAGCACGGCTAGCAAACCAGTGATCAATCCGGATAAAATATAGACAAAACGCCGGACTTGCAGGAAGGACTGCATATCACGAATCAAGGATGCCGCGGTTTGGCGCACCATGAACATAGGGTTTTCGATGAGCATGACTAGACTGCGTGCCAGCGCGTAGGCGGCAAGGGCTACTTCAGGGTCTGGTGTTCGAGCCACACCGGCGTTGACCACGGAGTGTGACAGCGTTATGATCAAGCTGGTCAAAGACAAGGGCAGGAAAAACCCGGCTATCTGACGATACGTTGGCAAATTGGCTGTTTTGACAGTCACAAGCAGGCCTCCCCGTGATGTATCTTCCTCTAGAATACCGATATGGCGCGCAAATGGCAAATCAGCGGACAGTCTTTCCAACGCGGCTTCCTAACAGGAAGAGTCGTTTTCTCGATATTTCGGGACCAGAGATACTCAAAAGTCTTGTGGGTTCCATGATCTTGGCAAAGAAGATCTCCGTATGCTAAAATAACGAAGGAGAGGACGTGAATCTATGGCAGGACATTCCAAATGGGCGAATATCAAGCATCGCAAGATGAAAGAAGACGCCAAACGAGGCGCCGTTTTTACCAAACTAGCTCGTCAGATCACAGTGGCCGCGAAAGAAGGCGGAGGTGATCCTGAAACCAATTTCAAACTGCGATTGGCGATTGATAAGGCCAAAGCTGACAATGTGCCCAACGACAACATTGACCGTGCTATTGCGCGCGGAGCCGGTGGGCTCGACGGCGACAATTACGAGGAAGTTACTTACGAAGGATATGGGCCTGACGGCGTGGCAATATTGTTGGATGCCTTGACAGATAACCGCAACCGGACTGCAGGAGAGCTGCGTCATCGGTTTTCCAAATGTGGAGGTAATTTAGGCGAGGCGGGCTGTGTTGCCTGGATGTTTGACAAGAAAGGGCTTTTGGTCAGCGATGATGAAGACCTTGATGAGGATGAAGTGATGATGGCTGCTTTGGAAGCCGGTGCCGAAGACGTGGTCCATGAAGACGGAATCATGAAGATCTATACAGAACCCGGTGCCTTTGAGGCTGTGAAACAAGCCATGGATTCCCAGTTCACTTTTCTGGCCGCCGAGATTGCTATGGTGCCTCAGAATACCGTAGCGGTCGAAGCCGACAAATGGCCTATATTGGAGAAGCTCATTGATAGTCTGGATGAGTTGGATGATATTCAAGAGGTGTACACCAATCACGTCGTAGAGGATTGAAAAACACGGTGAAGAGCCGTGTTTTTCTTATAGCTACCGGCAGGGAAGTTGATGGTCGGTTGTCGAATATATGTACGGGAAGGTATGAGTGGCATGATTATTCTAGGCATTGATCCTGGTACAGCCATCACAGGCTATGGAGTTATCCAAACCAATCGCTCGGGGCAAGTTCGTACTTTGGGCTATGGAGCGATTCGCACGCCCGCCAACGAACGAGTTGATCTGCGTCTGCGGAATATATATGACCAGTTAAGTCTACTTCTGGACGAGTTTGAGCCAGATGCTTTGGCGATTGAACAGCTGTTCTTCAACCGCAATGTGACCAATGCGTTAGCCGTAGGGCAAGCGCGGGGAGTCGTAATCCTGGCTGCAGCACAACGAACGATTGCGGTGGCTGAGTACACGCCGCTGCAGGTGAAACAGGCAGTTACGGGACAAGGCCGAGCCGATAAAGACCAAGTTGGATACATGGTCAGGCTTTTGTTGGGGCTGCAGGCAGTGCCCAAACCTGATGATACCGCAGACGCCTTGGCTGTGGGGATTTGTCATGCATTCAATGGACGGGGATGGGGTGCGGTACAATGATTGCCTTATTGAGCGGTAGGGTTCTGGAGGTCCACGGGAATCAGATAATTATCGATGTCCACGGTGTTGGATATGAGATGTTTGTGACAGGAGCGTGTTTGGGAACGTGCGCCACTGTGGGTCAAGATGTATCGATCCATACATATATGCAGATTAAAGACGATGGCGTGGCTTTGTTCGGTTTTGCCTCCGTTGATGAAAAAGAGCTTTTTCGAAAGATCATCTCGGTATCTGGTGCTGGCCCCAAAACGGCCTTGAGCATTCTAACAGCTTTGCGACCACTGGAATTCGTGCGTGCCGTTCAGCAAAAAGACGCGAAGCGCTTGACCAGCATATCTGGAGTCGGTAAGAAGACGGCAGAACGCCTGATTCTGGAGCTTGCTGATACAGCCGACAACTTTGCTGGTGAGGATTGGACTGACAATGAGCCGCCACCGATTCCTAAGGGTGGGCTTTTGGAGGATGCCAGCGAAGCCCTGCAGGCATTGGGATACAGCCAGGCGGAGGTCGACGCCATGCTGCAGCGGGTGGGACCGGATGTTGATGCCTATTACGACCTTCAGGCACTGCTTAAGGCAGCACTGACGAAGCATGGATCGAAGCGAGGGCGATAAGTTATGGAAGAAGAACGTTTAGTTAGCGGGTGGAAGCGGCCCGATGATTGGGAGTTGGATAGCAGCCTGCGTCCACGAACATTAGACGAGTATATTGGCCAAACCAAGGTGAAACAGCTGATGGCACTCTTTATCACGGCTGCTCGCCAGCGGGGTGAAGCTTTGGACCACGTGCTCTTGTATGGACCACCTGGATTGGGGAAGACCAGTCTCGCACACATCATATCCAATGAGCTGGGTGTCGGCATCCATACGACAAGTGGCCCAGCTGTGGAACGACAAGGTGATTTGGTGGCTATCTTGACCAACCTGCAGCCCAATGATGTTCTGTTTGTCGATGAAATTCATCGGTTGAGCCGCAGTGTAGAAGAGGTCTTGTATCCAGCTATGGAGGACCGGGCTGTTGATATCATAATCGGTAAAGGACCGGGAGCCCGTTCGGTGCGTCTCGATCTCCCACCCTTCACGTTAGTGGGTGCAACGACACGCGCCGGTATGCTTACGTCACCGCTGCGCGATCGTTTTGGTGTGATTCACCGTTTGGAGTTTTATCGTGAAGAGGATTTGAGTATCATTATTCGACGCGCTGCTCATATTCTAGACGTTGTAATTGATGACAATGGTGCCCATGAGATCGCTCGGAGGTCTAGGGGGACGCCGCGGGTGGCCAATCGGCTTTTGCGGCGAGTGAG
>SLOZ01000233.1 GCA_007132255.1 Limnochordia bacterium
ACAAACATTTGCAGAAACAGCTTTTAGAGGTTGTGGACAATCAAGTTCGTTTGAACGATCCTCCCAGCGTTAAACTGACTCTCAAGCGTCTCATGGATTCGGGATATTCGCGCGAGGACGCCAAAAAAATGATTGCGGCGGTGTTAGTCGACGAAATGTTCTATGTCATGAAGGGAGAGCGCGCCTTCGATGAAGAGCGTTATGATACGATGCTCCATGCGCTGGGCAGGGATGAGAGCCAGACTGCAGAATCCGCTGGAGGCGCTGCGTCGAAACGTAGTATTGCCGAGCTTTTGGAAGCAATCGCACAGAGTGGGGAAGCCTTTCCGCGAGAAGAACTGGAGGAGATAATCGACCGCGAAGCTGAAGCGGCCCCGGTGCTTTTGGACCATCTGGATCAAATTCACCAAGACCCCGAGCCCTATCGGGAGGAAGATGAGTCCCGGTTCCCGAGTTACTTGGTCTGTGTGTTGGCTGAGTGGCGAACCAAAGCGGCCTATCCCATCTTTGTTGATCTGCTCAGTCGCCGGGAAGACCAAGTTGACGATTTGTTCGGGGCGTATATTTTGGAAATTGGTTCTCGTGTTCTGGCGTCACTGTGTGACGGCGATATCGGTTTGATCAAGGCCTTAGCGGCGAACAGCCACGTCGAGATGCCCATGCGGACGGTGGCTGTGGATTCCTTAGTGGTATTGGCGGCTCAGGGCGCAGTGGACCGCGATGAGGTCCTGGCGTGTCTTGACCAGCTGCTGCACGATCGGTCAGTCTTGGACGATCCCA
The DNA here is from genome assembly GCA_007132255.1 of Limnochordia bacterium. GTDB lineage: Bacteria > Bacillota > Limnochordia > Darwinibacteriales > B1SED10-159 > SLOZ01. Next base: position 781 of record SLOZ01000233.1, read on the forward strand.
TCCTGACAGCCTTTGTGATTGGCTCCTGCTGCGATCTGTATCCCAAAGAGCTTTACGAAACAATCGCCAGTTGTTATAGGCAGAATGTGGTCGCAACTGGGGTCGTTGCTTTGGAGGATGTCGATGATGTACTGACGCTGACCGAAGACGAAGTCCTGCAGAAACTACGTGAAAACCCAGCATACCAGTTCATTGACGATGCCGTGGCCGAGTTGGAAGACTGGTTTGGGCTGGACGACGATCTTTGGGAGTCGTCCGAACTATGGGAGGAACTTGACTGGGGCGATGAGGAATCGGACCAGTGGGAGGATCCTGAATTATGGGAGGAGGAACCGCCCCGCCTTACGCCCATCGTTAGAGGGCCAAAAATCGGGCGTAACGATCCTTGTCCGTGCGGAAGCGGTAAGAAGTTCAAGAAATGCTGCGGACGCTGACGATGTTTGCTGCAAAAGGTCGCGAACAAAGGCTGTTGATACGAGATGAGGAGGTCACGGCGGAAGGCAGGGATCTTCTTAGGAGTTGAAGCCTTGCGGTGTGAGCTGCCGAACGAGTCGATTACGGACGGAGGGCGGGACATGAGCTTAGCTTTGCGCAGACCGAAGCGTCTCAGCGTGGGCAGTCGGGTGGCGGCGGTCAGTTTGTCTTGGGGGGGTGCTGGTGATGCGAGCTTGCGCTGGCGTTATGAACAAGGCAAAGGGCGCCTGCAGGAAGTGTTTGGCTTAGATGTGGTGGAAATGCCGCACACACTGCGGGGCACAGATTTTGTGTATGAACACCCCGAGGCCCGGGCGGCTGACCTCATGAACGCGTTCCGGGACCCAACCATTGCCGGTATCTTCACCTGTATTGGTGGCGATGATAGTATTCGGCTGCTGCCGCACATAGATTTTTCCGTGATAACTCAACATCCCAAGGTGCTGCTCGGGTATTCGGATACCACCATCGCCCATATGATGTGCCTCAAGGCCGGAGTGGGTTCGTTCTACGGGCCCTCGATCCTGGCAGAATTTGCTGAAAACGTGCAGCTGCACAACTATACCGAACGGTGGCTCCGGCGAGCTTTGTTCGAGACATCGCCGCTGGGTGACATTGAAGCACCCTCGGTTTGGACCAGCGAATACGTGCCTTGGCACGAGGCCAACAAGGACCGACAGCGGCTGATGGAGCCCCATACGGGCTATGAAGTTCTGCAAGGCCATGCATCGGTCCAGGGACCCTTAATCGGTGGCTGCATCGAAGTCTTGGAGATGATGAAACAAACGCCGCTGTGGCCGGATGACTCCGTCTGGGATGGAGCTATTCTGTTCTTGGAGACATCAGAGGACAAACCTGCCCCCAGTCTGGTCGAGTTTTGGCTGCGGAACTACGGAGTACAGGGTATCCTCCAGCGAATAGCTGGTATTCTCTGGGGTAAGCCCTACGACAACAAATTCTACGAAGAGTACAAGATCTCCATCAGGAAGGTCCTGCGGGAGTTTAGCTGCCAGCAACTGCCCGTATTGTACAATGCCAGCTTCGGACACACAGCACCCATGGTAACACTCCCGTATGGTGCTTTAGCTGAGATCGGCTGTGAACCACCGCGCTTGCGGATTCTGGAGGCAGGTGTTGTTTAGCGGTGGTAGGGAAAGGACCTTGGCCGAGCACCGGCGTGTCTGGGGAAGGCCCTGGCGTTCTAGTGCTGAAGGCTATAGCTGCATCAAAGAGAGCAAAAAAACCTCCACACGCACAACCCTTGTGACGAGTTGTACGCCTGTGGAGGTTTTCCATTTGGCGACGTGATCGGATGCGTGCCATGTCCGGCTTCAGCTATGCCTTTTCGCGCCGTTCAATCTGGCGCAGTTGAAAGCCCTTCATAATGTCAGAACGGGTTATGATGCCGATCAGCTCATCTTGATCGAAGACGAAGAGCCGGCCGATCTGTTCTTTGGACATCTTGGTGAGGGCGTCAAAGGCATCGGCCTTGGGCTTAATGGTGTGAAGATCCGTGGCCATAATGTCCTGAACTTTGTAGTCGTCACGTTGGCCAACGTCGACCTTGCGGACATCCTGCATGGTTACACAGCCTACCACATCATCCCCGTTGACCACCGGATAGCCAGTGTGTTTCTCATCATACATAAAGGCCAGCAGTTGGGAGAGCGTGTGATGCGCTGGTACCGTGACCACGTCCCGGGTCATGAGATCGCTAACGGTGAACCCAGACAGTGTGCTGCTGAGCAAGTTAGTTTGGTACTCATGGTTAGCAGCGATGTAGAGAAAGAATGCCACCACAAGCAGCAAAATGTTTCCTGAGAATACTCCCAGAATGGCAAAAAGGATAGCCATGGACTGGCCCAGGGATGTGGCTGTTTTCGTGGCAGCCAGGTAATTTCCCCGGCGAGCCAAGACCGCTCGCAGAACCCGGCCCCCATCACTGGGAAAGGCGGGCAGGAGGTTGAACACTGCCAAGACGATGTTGATTTGGCCCAAATACAAGAGGAAAATGCGCAGGTCGGCCACCATATTCGGCAGGTAGGCTCCGAGGGCATAAAAACTAACACCGAGAATGATACTGACCAACGGACCCATAATGGCGATGACTAACTCATCGGTGGGCTCCTTGCTCATATCTTCAATCTCCGCAATACCGCCCAAGATCAACAGGGTGATGCTGCGGATCGTCATACCGCGTCGCAGCGCCATCCAGGTGTGTCCCAATTCGTGCAGAGCGACACTGGCAAAAAGGCCAATCCCAAGCAGGAAACCAATGAAGTATGACCCAAAGACCAGCTGTTCGGGGTCAATCTGCAGCATTTCGGCGAACAACTCAATATTGTTACCGAAGATCCAGCCGAAAAGTGGAAGTATGAGCAGCAGGGTAATGTGCAGGCGAATCGGTATTCCAAAAACGTGTCCAATGGTCCAGGCTGTTTTCAGCACGGTTCTCATCCTTTCGAGCAGCGAGTCTAACGCATCGGTTTTTCAGATGGACTCCCACGTACGCAGCTGTTTTCGCCAAGCAAGGGCAGCAGCTCGGAGCAGGCCGGAAATTGGACCGAAATGTCATCGGCAGCTCAGGTTCGGTAAACGGACTCTACCTTCAGATTCTGCCAGCCATGCGATCCATTTTAACCTTATTATACCATCTTATCTAAGTAACCTTGAGAAATCCACAAACGTGTCGCCAGCGATGAACTCGGAGAACGGCTCTTTGGCTTGTTTTCGCTTTGATTCTCCAAGGAGCGGTGATAGAAAAGCGAGAACAACCGTACTGGCTGTTCTCGCTGGGCAATCTATGCGTTTACCGGATAGATTCGGTTCTCTTAGGAGCTGATCTCGAGAAAGTCCATCACATGATCCACGCCTCGGACTTCGAGGGCCAACTCTTCGATACGGCGGGCTTCCTGCTCACTCTTCACGCGACCCATGAGCAGACACGTACCTTCTGTCGTTACATGGACGCTGAAGTCCGAGGGTTCCAGGGATGCTTCTGCTTCTATAGCCCCTAAGACTTCGGTTTTGGCATCTGTTCGGCCGGCATTTGTCAACTTCTTCATGGGAATCACCGCACCGGCGCCACCACTAACCATGCCGCCTTGGGCAAAGCTTCCTGCATACGGCATTCCCGGAAAGGCTCTCATCTGCGGCGTTGGATCATCGTTATCATCCTTGGTAGGCTCATTTGGTACCGCTCTTGCATCCACACGGGTATCGCCTATGATTTGGTCGGGATCTAACTCTTGACCCACAGTCATGTCATCGGCTATTTCGAGTCCTGGATACACCTGTTTCGCGTACTCGATAACCCACTCTTTGGCCAGATAGCTGTCGACGTCACCGGATAGGACCACCACATCACCGTGAACCTCAGAACCAACGTTCAGTGGTCGACGAACGGTTGACTCGCTGATCAAGCCAGCTTTGAACTTAATCGTTGCTGCGGCTCGGGACAAGAGACCCGGCTGCTCAACGACGGTGCCTTCGATTTCATCGTCGGGTGCCTCAACGCGGTTGATCACATAGGATACTTCAGGAATCCGCCACAAGATGGTTTCCATCTGCTGACGATGCCTATTGCTCGGCAACTCACCCCCAAGATGCACAAGGCCTTGATTTGTTACATCCACCTTTATCTTGTTCGGATCCACAGCCAACTGGGCCGACCCAAGATGCGGTATGCGTTCTTGCAGGTCTTGCACTTCTTCGTCACTGAGGGAGGTGACATAATCCCCATCATCGAGGATGTCTGTAGATTCGGCATCGCCGACCGTGAGCTGGTTGGCGACCGCGTTAACTCCCTTAAGTGAAGTGAGCAGTTCTTCCACTCGGTCTTTTTGCGCATAGTTATCTACACTACCTCGAACTGTGATGACACCTTCATCCACTTCAGTTTCGATGCGAAATACGCTGACGAATGGCTCGGCAGCCAGTGCTGCCTTGGCTTTGGTTTGCAGGACAGCATCTTTCATGATCTGGAAATCCCCTTTCTAAACTTCGAACCTAACTGGACGCTTACACTAACGAGTTCCGTATACTGCAAGTTCGTCGATATGCGATTTCAATTTGGTTGACATACGATTGCACAGAACGCTGCAAGCAACTCCCTCCATGCTGATGGTTAAAACCGGATGAACTGGTCGAAGAGAACTTGTTGAGATTGTCAGGGATTGGTTGAGTCCAACAAGAACGCTTGGAACCACATACGCTTGGGAACTACGATTCTTGGATGGACAAAAACACCACAAGTTTGCTAGAACGAGTAGTGTCTAGGATGTGATCCATCTGTCCATCCATTCCAACTTAAGGGTAACACGCCCCGAGAAGACTGTCAAATATGGTCAATTCCATGCGATCGCTGTCTTGGTTCAGTCTTTCGGATCTTATTTATCCTTTTGCTTTTCTTTGCCCCTTTGACCTGGTATCTGGGGATATTTGGAACCCGACAAACCCAAGCGGTGATAGACCTTGAATCCAAAGACCCGCCGCTCTAACGAGGCGGGATGACTTGGACGGGTACGGCTACCGCATATGTCAGGTTGGCATCGTCCACAAGGACTTCAGCAAAAACAGCTTGGTATAGAGCCTCCCGATCTTCGTACGTGTGGCTGGCTAGGGCCGCGTTTTGATGTAAGGATACCGATTGCCATTGGGCCTCCCGAAAATCTCGACTGGAACTGGTGGCCTGCCAGAAGCGGATAGTACCTTCTTCACTGGTATTCACAGTCAATGTCCGATGCGAACCCTCGCTATCGAATGACCAGGTTATGTCGACCCAAGCAGCGGTCTGCTCCCGGTTCAGATTGGCTTTGGCAAACGATGCTATGGTGGATTGTAACAGTTCGTTTTCGTTCAGACTGTGCCCAGCATTGGGGACATAATGCACATACGTGGGACCCACCAGTTCATCATAGTAGAGTTTGGCGGCATCAACGGGCCAGTAACGATCGTTCGTGCCGATGAGCAGCAATTTGGGTACGGCTATGGAGCTGCGGTAGGCATAGGGATCCACCAGCTCAGCCAGTTCCAGTCCTTCAGCGCTGTCCAGCATCTGAGGAATGTCCAGTTCTGTGTAGTCGCGAATCTGCTCCGAAAAATCTCCCCATGCCGTTAATTGGTGCTCCATCTGCGCTGGCAGATTGAGGTTGTCATAGACGGCGGGGATGATACCAACAACGCGGTCATCCACGGCCGCTGTGAGCCAGGTGGTCCAGCCGCGTTTAGACGCACCGCTAATGACAAATCTCTTGAGATCTGTTGGATTACCAACCAGGTGCTCCGCAGACTGCTCCCGTGCCAGTTCCTCCAGCGTGTCCATGGCTGCGACGACCGAACGGGTCATGGGAAACAGAGCCGGCCAATG
>SLOZ01000038.1 GCA_007132255.1 Limnochordia bacterium
CGTGCGGCATCCATGGCCACGTTACCGGCGCCTACAACGGCGACGCTGCGGCCCACTTTAACCGGTGTATCATACTCGGGGAACCGGAAAGCTTTCATAAGGTTGACACGAGTAAGAAATTCGTTGGCGGAATAGACACCATTAAGGTTTTCACCGGCTACACCCAGGAAATTCGGCAGTCCCGCTCCCGTACCGATGAATACCGCTTTGTAACCATCGGTGAACAGATCTGCGATGTCCAAGGTCTTGCCTATCAGGTAGTTGGATTTGATATCCACGCCCAGAGCGCGAATTTGGTCAATTTCATAGTCGACAATGGCCTTGGGCAGTCGAAATTCCGGAATCCCGTAACGGAGAACTCCACCCGCAGCATGCAGCGCTTCGAACAGCGTTACTTGGTATCCTGCTTGTGCGAGGTCCGCGGCTGCCGTTAAGCCAGCAGGTCCAGAACCGATCACCGCTACCTTTTCTTCTTTGAGAGCTGCCAGCGGCCGCTGGACTGCTTGTGCTTCCTCGACATGTTCCCGGGCCCAGTCGGCACAATAGCGTTCCAAGGCACCAATGGCCACAGGCTGCTGCTTAATGCCTACGATGCAGAGGCCTTCACACTGGCTCTCCTGTGGACAGACACGCCCACAGATAGCGGGAAGACGATTCTGTTCGGACAATATGGCAAAGGCTTCGCCGACATCATCGTTCGCCACGGCTGCAATGAAACGCGGAATATCAATGCCCACCGGACAGCCGGCAACACACTTAGGATTCTTACACTGAAGACAGCGCTGCGCTTCGATTCGCGCCTGTTCGGGGCTGAAACCCAATGCAACCTCTTCAAACCCGGCACGGCGTTCATCGGCAAGCTTGCCCATTTCTTGACGCGGGACCATCTAAATAACCTCCTCGAGCCGGCATGTATGCAAAGCTTTTCGTTCCTGGTCTTTGTAGAAAGGCTGTCGCTGCAGAATTTCCTTGAAATTCACGGCGTGTCCGTCAAAAGCCGGACCATCGACGCAGGCAAACTTGGTTTGACCATCGACCGTGACACGACAACCGCCGCACATGCCTGTTCCGTCTACCATCAAGGTATTAAGACTGACTATGCTGGGCACACCAAATGGACGAGTAACGTCCATGGCCGCCGCCATCATTGGCAGGGGGCCAATGACCACCACCTCGTCAACGGCCTCCGTTTCCAATACGTCTTGAAGAAGCTTCGTGACGAATCCTTTATACCCGAGACTACCGTCGTCGGTACTGTATTCCACGCGTTCGCTGATGGCTTCCATTTCTGCCGTCATAATCAGCATGTCTTTGGTCTGTGCCCCCATGAGGGTAATGACCTTGTTACCAGCCGCTGCCAGGGCCTTGGCCTTCGGGTACAGCGGTGCCACACCCAATCCGCCAGCCACACAGACAACCGTTCCTAATTTTTTGACGGGATACGGTTCCCCTAAGGGACCTAAAATATCGAGAAAGGAGTCCCCTGTGGTCAGCTCATTGATCTCCCCTGTGCTATGTCCGATACCTTGACAAACCAAGGTTATGGTCCCGGCATCCCGATCAAAGTCAGCAATGGTCAAAGGAATGCGCTCGCCCATTTCCTTGTGGCGCACAATGACGAAGTGCCCCGGCTCAGCTTTGGCTGCAATGTGCGCCGCGTTGACGACGAACCGGACGATAGTGGGAGCCAATTGGTCCTTCTGGATAATTTTCACGTGCAACTCCTCCTAAACACAAGGTATTTCGCGAATTCTTGACAAGCTGGCAAATGATGGCGCAAAAGCCACCGACCATGGTTCGTGTACAAGTATACACTGGATCGGTGTCGCTGGTCCCAGGCGCGAAAAATCCATTTCGTGGCGCAGCACATCTGGAAAACCGGCTCGCTGCGGCACAGACAGCTACCGGAGATTGAGTTTTTTTGATGAATTGGTGTTAAAAGGACCTTGGAACGACAGTGCTTGGACCTAAAAGCCTATTCGAAGCCATCACGACAGCGCAAATCGCGCTTGTGCTGTCCAGGCAATCTGTGTGCTAGTTGTCACATATTTGACGAATCCCGACACTTCCAAGATTTTTCACTGCGATTTTCTATATAATTTAGTGCGATTAATGAATAATTATAGCATTTTTTTCTGGTCGTCACAATCTTTTTTTCGTTAAACAAAAGCGAACTTAACGCGGCACCGACAATTCGGCGCCCTTAAGTTCGCTCGGTATGGCAATGGCTGTACAGTCGTCACGCCCTGATCGACCTTGGCGCAGGCGGGATTGACAGGCCTCGTATCCTTAAGCAAACAGAAACTGCGGACAGCTGCGGCGCAGCAGCGGCAGCGTTTCATCCCAAACAGAATCAGGCAAGATCTCCAGAGGCAGGATGCTCACTTGCCGTTCACCTGATTCGTCCCATTCTTCGTAACCCCAGCGATAGCCGGCTAAGAAAGAAATGATCCCGTGGTTGATTCCGCTGGGCATCGTCACGAAAAGGGTATGGGCCTCCCAACGCAGGTGCTGGTCGCAGCCTAGATTATTGCAGGGGGCATCGTAGATATTTGCTGGATATCCTGTCGAGAAAAATGGCACCCCCAGATCCGCACAAGTCGGATTGGCATCAATCTGCACTGTCTGGCGGGGCAATGAAGCTGCTGCGGGTCCGAAAGACCGGCGCGTGCTGTGGATCGTTTGGATGAAGGCACTAGCGGTGTAATATCCGGTAGCCTGGTACTCCCGAACTGTTCCCTGCATGGTAGGGTAACCTAAACACATCGTGATATCGAACCCGCGATGGCGCAGCAGATCAAACCCCGATCGCTCCACACTTTCATTAGGTCCATACCGCACTTCAAGCTGACCCGGTCTGCCATTTAGCTCAAATGGAATTGCCTGCGTCATTGGCTCCACGTTGATCATCCTTCGCGTTCGTAGTTTTGCTTGTCCACACCTCTGGCACCTGCTGTGTATCTTAGCTGTTTCTGTGCTGGATGGGTGCTACTGGACTGGCGACTTCAGTATATCGGAGCAGGATTCGCCATTCCACAGTCTATCGCAGGAGGCTCCAATCCGTCGCGAGATGGATTTTCGTTGGCTTAAGCCGCTAATCCTGATGGCGCGACTGGCATCCAACTGCACAAGCCGATATTTCGCGATGATCTGTTTCGTGATACACTGAGACTATGAATCCCCAATGAACAGATGCGCCGAAGCATGAGAATGGTTCGGCAGCCCTGTCAAGGACCGGAGGGAACCTTATGCGTTGGTTTGTGGTAGCCCTGTTGACCTTTGCTCTTTTTGCATTGATCGTTGCTTTTGTTCCTATGGGTGCGGCATATTATGGTACGCAGCCTGATTTTTTGCTGCGGACCATGGACGAGCAGGATGTGTATGGTCAAGTGGAGCGCGAAATTTTGCGTTCAACCGGTCTGAATCCGGCAACGTCCGATGCAGTATTACGTGCTCTGCATCTGCGACCACTGCTCCAAAGCGAAGCCGAGCGTCTGCTGCCTCCGTTTTTGCAGTACCTGCGGACGACGGACGCTAGTCCTCCGACGCTCGATCTACATCCATTGCGGGAGGGCGTCTATGAGCTGCTTTCTGATACGGACACGTACATGGAAATCATGCGCGTTCATGATCCTGACGAGTTTCTGCGTTTACAGAACATGACACCGGCGACACGTGCTGAAACCATCCCGACGCTGGTCCAACTGCACATTGATTCGGCAGGCATTCCGGAACGCCTTGATACGGCAGCATTTTTCGTCCCGGGCGGCGTAGTGGATCTTAGTTGGTCCCACCAGTTTTTGACCTGGCTGCGCAGGTCTGTGGAGTGGTTTCCTTACACGGTGGCTGCTGGTCTATTGTTGGCAGCGCTGCTGTTCGTCTTGGCGGGACGCCTCGCCTTTTGGGCCATCTTCATCGCTTTTTTGCCGGCCGCTGTGGGCCTATTCGCCGTGTATTTCCTGCTGGATCGTCTGGTTCTATCGGTGCTGCTAGAGGAGGTTGCGAACGACCCCGCCTTAGCACTGTTTGCGCAGTGGCCGCAGCTGCTCTTGGCTGGTCTATTACGGATCGCCTTCGTCTATCTGGCCATAACAGGCGTATCTGCGCTTCTGGGTATTGTCCTTGGCCGGAGGAGCAGTGAGGGTGCTGCTTAGAATCGCGACAACTTGCCACCAAATAGGGGCGGCAGCTGGTCCTAAGGCCATCCGATGCGCCAACGAACAGAGAGACGCCGTCGGTGCTTGCTGAAGAATCGATCCGTTCTGTACGCAAACAACTCCCCAGCCGCGGGTCCGGTGTTCCCGGAACTGCCGCTGGGGAGTTGTTCGATCAAAGTGCACTCGCTGGGCCAAAGGCACCAGTTCAACCCTTATAGATAGCGCTCAAGAAACTCCACAATCGCTTTGTACACTTTGACCATATTAGCGGTTTTGCTGTAACCGTGTCCTTCATCAGGCAGGAGCAGATACTCCACGTCCTGCTCTCTGCCCCGCAGTGCTGCCACGATGTCGTCGGATTCCTGCTGCACAACGCGCGGATCATTGGCACCCTGAACCACCAGCATCGGTTTGGTCATGTTGTCCAGATACGTCATGGGCGAGTCTTCAATAAGCTTGTCCTTGTCCTTAACAGCATCACCGATCAGTTCGGCATCTTCTTCTTTCCAGTGCTTCGGTGCCGTTTTGAGGGTAGTGAATAGATTGCTAGGCCCGAACTGGTCGACAAATGCCTTGAATAAACCAGGGTGACGTCCGTGCAGGAGCAGTGTCATGTAGCCGCCGTAACTGCCGCCAACACAGAACCATTTGCCGGCATCCGTCCTGCCGTGGCGGTCCAACCACTGCATACCAGCAACGATATCCAAGCGAGGACCACCGCCCCAGTCCTTGTTGACCATATTGGTAAAACTCTCGCCATAGCCTGTACTGCCGCGATAGTTGGGGGAAAAGACCCGGTATCCCTGGAGGCACAGATACTGGACCAACGGCCGGAACATCTTGCGATCCGCCGCCTGCGGGCCGCCATGGGGAATCAGCACCGTGTGGCCGTTATCCAATTCGCCGGCTGGCGGGAAGAAAAGCCCCTCGATCTCTAAGTCATCAAAGCTGGGATAGCGTACCACCTCGGGCTGGCTCAGCTGCTCTTCCTCCACGCCCATGATCCGATGCTGGGTCAAGGCGGACCACTGCATCCCATCTGCAGACACAAAAATATTGGCCGGAGTTACAGCGGACCGACCCACTAGATACATGGAACCGTCATCCGCAGCGATCAGCTTGTTGATCACCGGTGTTGGGGCTGAAAGCTCATGCAAACACTCTGTTTCAAGATCATAGGCGCAGAGAAGGTCCTCCACACCGCCACCAGCCTTCAGAACAATACGGTTCCCGGCTGGGTCCAGTGCCATATCCACCAGATCGCCATCTTCCACCTCGGCAAGCTTGTGTAACTCACCGGTGGAGATTTGGAATCTAGCCAAATAGGCGCGTTCCTGGCCATAATTTGTCAACACATACACTGTATCGGCGTCCCAATACTTCATGGCATAGGTACGCTGGAGTGTTTCCAAATCGGAGGTCACGCACACGCTGGTGTCGCCTTTAGAGATCAACCCCAGCACCTTGGTGTTACCAACCGCCTTCTTATACGCAAACGAAGAACCATCAGGACTCACCGCCGCCACCGACAGCGGCCCATCGACTCCGCGCAGCAGGATTTCCCGCTGACCTGTGGCCAATTCCAACCGTCCAATGTTCTGATAGACCGGATTATCTTCACTGGTATAGTAATACAGATACCGTCCGTCGGCCGTGATGTCGCCGAAGTAATACTTCTCGCCCGGTTTCGTCAGAACCGGCTGGAGCTCACCACCGGTTATGGGGACGGAGTACATCTGCCAATTCTCGTCACCATCGTGATCGAATCCGGTGAGGATGCCTGCCTGCTGTGGCAAATGCCGAATAAACGAGGCTATTTGACCCTGCCGTGTCAGCGGATACGGATAACCAACGGCTGGGTCTAACCCCCAGAGATCATATTGACCACTTATATTGGTGCAGAAGACCACTTGGCTTTGGTCTGGGCTGACGGAAAGATCAAGAATGTTAAACGTCGCAAAGAAACTTTCGAGACTAGGAATTGCTGTTGGCATACGATGATTCCTCCTGATGATCGGCGACCCTGACGGCCGCCTAAATGTCCTTATCGAAGACAGACTGGTTGCATAGCCTTGGAGCCCTGTGCTCGTGTCACTGCAGCTCACTACGGATCTCTTGTCAGTGGATATGGTGTCAGTACGAACCCTCTGGCAACGCACTCAGCCGTGCGCCGTGGCGAGCCCCAGAAACGCTGCGTCATTATGAACCGCCGTCCAATCGATGATTGCACGTCAGATGGATGATTACACCGCGCCGCACACCACACACAGCCGGCAAGATGAGAATCATGGCATATCTCCAGGCATCCGACACAAAACCCCCGGCGATGGAACCGAGACTGATGTCGAGATCCACGGTCTAGCAGGCCTGCTTCACAGCCGGTTTCCAACGCCCAAAGCTGGCAGTTCAGCTCGGAGAAACGCCTGTTGAAAGGCGTTTCGAGC
>SLOZ01000394.1 GCA_007132255.1 Limnochordia bacterium
AGATTCGGTACATTCGTCTCGCTGCAGATTTAGGTGTCGGGCAAGAAACCAGTGAAGTCACCGAGCTGAACCAAGGTCGGCAGGAAACCGTTCAAGCAGAAACTCTGCGGTCAGCCTTCCGTCGTAACATTGCCGAAGATCAAGCCTGTTCTGCCTGCCTGGGCAGCCTCGTTCATGCACTGCAGCGGCTGCGGGAGCAGGGAATAGAGCTGCCAGCAGCCACAGCCATCGGCCAAGGTTGGCGCGGCCGCTCGACGTCAGCGTTAGGCGTTGGCAGCTGCACGGCTCAGTTTGCCGAACACGTCAGCGGCTGTCCGCCGACCGCCGCTGACATCATTGGGCATATTAAAGAGCATCGCGTTTAAACGCGATGCTCCTTTGGTTCGTCCTATCGCCGCAACGAACTGGTATTCTGCTGTGCTTATAGTTTCGCTAGTACAGTCCGGAGGTTCTGCAGACTTTCTTTTGTACCCTCTCGCGGCTCCTCTAGGCCTTCGAACTCCACCGCCAACCAGCCATCATAGCCGTGCTGCTGCAGACGGCCAAGGATGACCTCCAAGTCCACCATGCCTTCGCCAGCGATGGTGCCTACTAGATGCGTACCGCCTAAGCCCTTGTAGCTCGGTCCGTCAAAATCCTCTGGAGCTGGTCGGAAGTCTTTAAAATGCACGTGGTAGACATATGGAAGCAGGATTTCAATGGCCGCTTCGGGCGTATCCTCGACGAGCAGAAAATTGCCACAATCAAAGGTTGAGCCAAGCACATCACTGCCCACCGACTGGATCAATTCCTTGACCTGTTGACCTTTTCCGGCCATCAAGCCGTGGTTTTCCAGAGCCAGCCGAATTCCTTTTTCCTCAGCATACGGCACGACACTCTTAAGGCCTTCAACAATCCAGGTCCGTGCTTGCTCATAGGCAACGCCTTCGGCCAAGTCACCAGCGAACACGCGAACCACCGGTGCTCCGAAACGCACAGCCATATCAATGGCCTGCCGCATTCTCTGAATATCTGCCTGCCGAGCTTCTGCGTCGGGATTGGCGAAGTTATTACCCGTAGAATAACACGCCACCGGCAGGCCGGTTTCCTTGAGCTTTGCCTCTACCTGCGGAAGCTCGCTCTCTATGTCCCGCCAAAAGACATCCAGCAGCTCAACCCCATCGGCTTTGATCTCTGCTGCATAGTCCAAAAAGTCCACAACATTGATGGTCTTGTCAAAATAGTACTTATGCAAACTCCACATACTTATAGCACATTTCATTCGGTCGTTCCCTCCCATTTTGCTTACTCGATTCTACCCATGCCTGCCGCGCATAATGCATTCACGGGATCCAGGCTTTCCCTAGATCAAACTCGAACCCTGTCATCGTCGAAGCCGCCACTGGTCGAAACCATTTCCAGACCAGCCGGCGTTTTAGTATAAATTCTCCAAGGAACGATAGATCCCTGTCACGGGCGCCAATTCGATATCTGAGAAAAACCGCAGAAGAATCTCTTGAGCCGACAATCCCGCTTGGGCCATGCCCAAGGCTGCCCATTGGCTCATACCAACCCCATGGCCGCTGCCACCGCCGTACAACGTCACTCCCCGCAATTCATTCTGGCTCCGATCGTCCGCAACCGTAAAAAAGCTGCTGGGCAGCACACTTAAGCCGGTTTCAACCTGGCCATCATTGAGTGTCAGAGAAGCTCCACGCGGGCTGAACGCCTGCCGAATCGGGTAATCGCCCTCCAACAAGAAAACTTGCTGCTGCCCTGCAACTTCTAACAGCATCACATTCCCACTGGGCCCGCGCTCTAAAACCTTGATATCCAGAATCCGTCCTGGATCGCGCCCCAGCGCTCGGCGCAGATTGCTCCGCAGTTGGTCCTGTGTGAGCGACACCCGCCAGCGAAAATACGGTGAACGCTCATCAAACCCTGGCACGGCATCATCCCGCAGCCACGCATCCACATCGTTTTCCGCCTGCCAACCATGTTCCGGAACAGCATCGCTTAGGGGACGAAACCGCAGGTAAGGAGTGGGCCGTCCGCCCCAGACCGTCGAGGCACAGGCCGTGGCACCAGGAGACGTTGAGTAAAAAAAGCCCTGTACCGGTTGACCATCATGAAGACTGCGCAGGATCAGTCCTGCCGTAGCATCAATGGCTTGGTTCGCCCGAGCCGACTCGGGACTGTTGTTGTAGACCTGGAAGGAGTGGCTGTCATCCACGTGAAAGCCCAGACTGCGGTAGCGGCTGTTTTGCGCCGATACCACAGCGAAGCTTCGTGCTGTAATGGCTTGGGCTTTCAATGCCTCCAGTGGCCAACTCACCGGCATTTCGCTGGGTAATACCTGGTATAAATATTCCTCCAATGCCACTTCGTTAACGATTAAGAGGCCATCAGCATGGGACGTCACTTCAAAAAAGCCTCGGTAAGCCGGGACGAACGGGCGCCATGCACCCCGCTCTATACTGGGCAACCGCACCAGTGACTCATCGACAGTAAATAGCGTCAGCCCTTCTGGAAAGACCAGCTGTGTTCCATCTGCGAGGGAGACTACTACACGGTGACCATCTTGTTCCAGAACAATAGGGCCCCGCACGCGATGATGACTGGTGCCTTCCATGCCTTCCAAAACCAAGGCAACTGCGGCATCAAACTGCACCCTCTGGTGATACAAGCGCCGAAATCCCGTATCCATAATACCGATGCGAATCCGCTGCGGCCAATGGGCCTCGCCTAACATGTACTGACGGCCCATATGGGTCCAAGCAGAATGAACTTCTAATTCAGCCTCAGGCGGCGTCTGTAAGTTGAGACAAACCCGCTCCAACCCGCGCAAGGATACCCAGACCGCTTGCCCATCCACAAACAAGCCGTCAATCTTCACGGCAACTTCCAGAAATCCTTCCATGAACTGCTCACCGCTGTCTAAGGTGATACACGCTTCCAAGCCTCCGCCTTCCAGCGGCGTCAGCAGCACACCGGCCAGAAGCGGAACATCATGTTCGGTCACCGCCTGGATAGGAGACGAACCAATTAACAACACCAGTGCAAAGCAGCCAAAGAGCCACCAACCTTTGACAGCCATTCGCCACGGACCAGCCATATGCATTCCTCCGTCGACCGACCTCTGCCACTGCGATTTCCACAGAGTACTCGGATGCTTACCAGATAACCACGACCACGCATTGTTGGATACACCACCTGCCACCGGCGTCTACAGCGGGACGCGAACACAGTGACGAATCCCTCCCGGTTGCAGTCTAGGCAGGAATTTTGTGGTATAATAGCGGGGTACTTCTCGAAAAAGGAGAGAAGGTGGATTCAGCCACCAACGCCATGAACTATGATACACAGGCCATTTTCGGACCCAAAGGTCTGTTGGCCCAAGGTTTACCGCAGTTCGAATATCGCCAGCAGCAGGTGGATATGGCTGACCACATCATGCAGTGCTTGATGAACGAGGAGCACGGCTTGGTGGAAGCCGGTACCGGCGTGGGCAAGAGTCTCGCCTATGCCATCCCTGCCATCTTTTTCGCGCTCCAACAGGATAAACGGGTTATCCTTGCCACGCATACGCTGCATCTGCAAGATCAGCTGTATCACAAGGATATTCCTTTACTTCAACGCGTCCTGCCAGTTTCCTTTCACACGGAGATCTTTAAAGGACGCCATAACTATGTCTGCCTGCGTCGCCTTCAGGAATCCGTCGATACCGGTTCACAGGGCGGACTACTTCCACCTTTGGAACGGCTGCAGCAGTGGCTGGCAGAAACGACCACTGGCGAGCGCAGTGAAGCTCCGGGAACCATTTCGCAGGCCCTATGGATGGAGATCCGCTGCGAGAAAGAATCGTGCCCGGAGGAAGCCTGTGCCCACTTTAAGGACTGTTTTTATTGGCAGCTTCGCCAGCGCTTGGGCAAAGCTCATTTGATCATAACCAACCAATCCATGTTGTTGGCAGATCGTATGACTGAAGGCAGGATTCTTCCGAAGTATCATGCGGTCGTCATTGACGAGGCCCATAACCTCGAAGACGTTGCCACTAACGCGTTCACCGAAGAGCTAAGCCACGCATCCCTTCAAGCCTACCAACGGGCGGGACAGCAGCTGATGAGTTCCCTGCGCGGCCCCTTGGAGGACTACCAGCTGCAGGAACTGCGAGGAGCATTGGATGCCGTTCTCCAGCACGGGCACGAATATCTCAATACCATTCGGCGTTTCATCCCAGAAAGCACATTGATGCTCACCGAGGACAATCGACTTCCCTTCGGGCAGCTCCACATGGACCCTCTCCTGCGAACCGTCATGGATGTTCTGGACGAATGGGAGTTGGAGGATCCGGAAATGGCTGGCTTGGTCACCAACTATGTAGAGTATAGTAAACAGTTCCGCGATCGCTGCCAGCGGATTCCGCGAGCCGACGATGCCAACTATGTCTTCTGGGCAGAACTGCACGGCAACGATCCGTCGCTGCACGCAGCGCCGATTGATGTTAGCCCGCTCGTGGCTGAACAGCTCTTTGCCGCCGTGGACACGGTCATTGCTACATCGGCGACCCTCAGCACGGACCACAGTTTTGACTACTTCAAGAGCCGAGTGGGGCTGGACATGTGCCAGGAACTACTCTTGGGATCGCCCTTTGCGTATGACGAACAGGCAGTGCTGTGCGTACCCAGCGAGGCCAAACCACCAAACCACCCGCGCTATCTGCATTATACGGCTTACTACATTCTATATACCACGGCCATGGCCCAAGGTCGCACCATGGCGCTTTTCACCAGTTACCATACCATGGAGCAGGTGGCTGACGCGATCGCCGACAAACTAGCCGACGAAGGCTACCAGCTTCTGGTACAGGGTGACGCCTCCCGAGCGCAGCTGATCGAGGCCTTTCGCCAAGAGCCGCGCTCTTTGCTGTTGGGAACCAGCAGCTTTTGGGAGGGCGTGGACATAGCTGGTGACGCTCTGCGAGCCGTCGTCATCACGCGGCTACCCTTTGCGGTACCAGATCGGCCAGTGACCGCTGCTCGGCTGCAGGCCATCCAGCAGGCCGGCGGCAATCCTTTCAGCCAATACAGTGTTCCCCAGGCTATCCTGAAACTCAAGCAGGGATTCGGACGCCTGATTCGCACGCAGCAGGATCGCGGTGGCGTTGTCATTCTGGATGGCCGCATCCTGACCGCCGGCTATGGACAGCAGTTTTTGCGCTCGCTGCCCCCAGCAAGATTTACACAGGATCTGCGTGAACTGCAATCGCTGTTCGCTGAGTCCACTCTTACGCCCTTGGAGTCCCACGAACAAGCGGAATAGCGCGGGTAACTGCTGCAGTAGACAAGCGTTGAGAGTCTGGTATACTTACATTAACAGTAGATGTGCAACCCAAGGTCAGCGTTTCATTGTCCATGGGCGCCCTACTGGCTTCGACGCCACGAAAGGGGGCCAAGTTATGGAAGCGACCGTTTCACAGCTGCTCCGCCAGCAGCTGGCCGTACGCACCACAACAACATTAACCATTGGTGAATTTCTCCAGTCCGTCAACGAACAGGGTTTCGGACTGCTCTTGATAGCTTTTGCACTGCCGGTCTTAGTGCCTCTCCCTCCAGGTTTGGGTGCCATCCCTGGTATCATCTTGATGATGTGGGGGCTGCAGCGTTTGCTAGGCCGCCACACTCCCTGGCTGCCGCAGCGCATCCAGGCTCGTGAATTAACGCCGGGCATGACACAGCTCTTGGAGACGAGAGCCATTCCGGTCTTGGAGCGCATGGAAAGAGTTCTGCCAAAGGGCCGAGGGCGCAGAGAACCTCGCGAATGGGAAAGCCGCGTGGCGGCTTTCGTGGTCATTCTTATGGGGTTCTTGATTGTGCTTCCAACACCCTTTTTGAACACGATCCCGGCAATGATCATCATTGGAATCGGATTATCCTACGTCAACCACCACCGGATCTTGATGTGGACCAGTGTTGTTACGGGAAGCATCGTCTTCGCTGTCCTGCTGGTCACAGTGGTATTGGGCGGTGAGATGCTGTTGGACGAAATCAGAGAGGAAGATCTTTTGCGATCCGCTGGGCCAAGTCCGACCGAATCTGGTTCGGGTCGGTAACTAGAATTCCCCGCAATCCGAAATACGCAGCAGACTGCAGGTTGGCTTCGGAGTCATCTAGAAACCAAGCATCCTGCGCATCAATTCCATGCTCGGCCAGCAGATGCTGGTAGATGCGGGCCTCTGGTTTGAGGCTTCCCACGTGAGCAGACACCGTCCAACCGTCAAACAGGTCAAACCATGCATAGGTTTTGCGCACGTAGCTGAAGGCTTCAGCGTGAAAGTTGGACAGGGCATACACTGGTATGCCCTGTTTTTTCACGGCATGCAGCGCTTCAACCCCGCCTGCGAGGGCCGTCAAACCGGCGAACCACCCAGGAAATATCTCGGCCAACTCCTGACGCAGATGAGGATAACGTCCCTGAAGCTCACAGCGAGCTTGTTCCTGTGTGAGCACACCGCGATCGAGAAGATCCCATTGTGCTGAGCCAAAACTGGCTCGATAGTACAAATCCAACGGCGCATCGGCACCAAAGGTATCGGTCAAATAG
>SLOZ01000436.1 GCA_007132255.1 Limnochordia bacterium
CCCCAGCGAGACGATTTGGGCTTTTTTGTCCAAGACTTGGATGCAAGGATTTACGCGAGTCAGGGGCAGCAGCGGACAGCCGTTCTGGCTTGTCGTCTGGCAGAGATGGAATATATGCGTTCTGAATCCGGCACATATCCAGTTGTCCTTTTGGATGATGTCATGTCTGAACTCGATCACACTCGGCGGCAGTTTCTAGTCAGCATACTCAAAGAACAGATTCAGACAGTAATTACAACAACGCATTTAGGCAGCTTTTCACCATCCATTTTGGAACAGGCGCAAGTACTAACCATCGCGAATGGTGCAGTTCAGGCTCGATAGGAAGAAGGTGGAAGAGTGTTTCTTCATCTTGGCGGGGATGTGGTCATTCCGATTCGAAATATCGTGGCAATTATGGATCTCGAGGCTAAAGATAACTCAGAGAGCACTACCGAATTTTTGTCAGTAGCGGATGATGAAGGATTTGTGGTACACTTAAGTGAAAGCCCCAACTCATTCGTTGTCACTTCGGATAAGGTATATTTGTCACCCATATCGGCCTTAACACTGCGGAAACGAGCGGCCGAGTTTTGTCGCGACTAAGAGTTAAGCATAAGCCAGTGAGTGCAGTTGGTTTGATGGGGCCGTAGCACTGTGAAGACCAGAGTGAGGGTACACTGATCTTGGGAAACTAGCGCGAGGCTGCAGGATGAAGACGAACTGCAATGCCAGCGTCCTGTGCAGAGAACGCGTTGAGCAAATTTTGGAAAACCGTGATCTTGTATCACGGTTTCCATGTGTGTAAGGAGTAGAGTGCGGTGGAGAACATGAACGAACGATCAGCCTATACGGCTGATCAGATTCAGGTACTAGAAGGGTTAGAAGCTGTGCGCCGTCGGCCGGGTATGTATATCGGCAGTACCGATGGTCGCGGACTGCACCATTTATTCGTCGAGGTTGTAGATAACAGCATCGACGAAGCCATGAATGGTGTTTGCGATACCATCAAGATCGACGTGCACACCGATGGTTCCTTGGCCGTGGAAGACAATGGGCGCGGAATTCCTGTGGGTATTCACCCCAAGACAGGAAAGTCTGCTTTGGAAACCGTCTTAACAGTACTGCATGCTGGCGGTAAATTTGGTGAAGAAGGCAGCGGCTATAAAGTGGCTGGTGGCTTACACGGCGTAGGCGTATCTGTGGTCAATGCGTTGTCCGAATACCTGGAAGTACAGGTATGGACAGAAGGCAAACACTATCGCCAAGAGTATGAGCGCGGTGTTCCTAGTTCTGAATTGATCGAATTAGGAGAAACAGATAAGCAGGGAACGTATGTCCGATTCAAGCCTGATAGCCAAATTTTTGAAACATTGGATTTCGATTCTGACATCCTTGTTTATCGTCTGCGCGAATTGGCGTTTCTTAACAAGGGAATCGCTATTCTGTTCAAAGATCACCGCACAGGACGGGAGAACCGTTTTCTGTACCAAGGTGGGATCATCTCTTTTGTAGAGCATCTGAACAAAAATAAGACAGCTCTGCACAAGGAGCCGATCTATTTTGAGCAAGACAGTGGCAGTGTGAATGTGGAGGTGGCTCTGCAGTACACAGATGCCTACAGCGAATCCATTCTTTCGTTCGCCAATAACATCAATACCCATGAAGGTGGGACGCATCTTAGTGGATTCCGATCTGCCCTGACCCGTACGCTCAATGATTATGCTCGCCGCAATGGGCTTCTCAAAAACGGCGATGAAAACCTAACTGGGGACGATGTGCGGGAAGGCTGTACGGGTATCATTAATGTCAAGATTGCTAATCCGCAGTTTGAAGGGCAGACAAAGACCAAGTTGGGCAACTCGGAGGTTCGTGGTATCGTCGATTCGATTGTAGCGGACTGTCTGGGAACGTTTTTGGAAGAACACCCGGGTGAGGCTAGACGCTTGATTGAGAAGACAGTGCAGGCTTCGCGAGCTAGAATGGCTGCCCGCAAAGCCCGTGAGTTGACTAGGCGGAAAAGTGCATTGGACGTATCATCCTTACCTGGGAAGTTAGCTGACTGCAGTTTAACAGACCCAAATGTCTGTGAACTGTACTTGGTTGAGGGAGATTCTGCTGGCGGTACAGCTAAACAAAGCCGGGATCGTCGTTTTCAAGCCATTTTGCCACTGCGAGGAAAGATCCTCAACGTTGAGAAAGCTCGTTTGGACAAGATCTTGGCCAACAATGAAATTCGTTCGATGATCACAGCCTTGGGTACAGGAATTGGCGAAGACTTCGACCTGAGCAAAGCACGTTATCGCAAAGTCATCTTGATGACCGATGCGGATGTCGACGGTGCCCATATCCGGACACTGCTTTTGACATTCTTTTATCGCTATATGCGGCCTCTGATTGAGAAAGGCCATGTCTATATTGCTCTACCACCGCTGTACCAAGTGAAAAAAGGCAAACAAGAACACTATCTTTTTTCGGATCGGGAATTGGAACGCTTGCTGGCAGACATCGGGCGGCAAGGGATTTCCCTACAGCGGTACAAAGGTTTGGGTGAGATGGACGCCGATCAACTTTGGGACACTACCATGAATCCGGAGACTAGAACCATTCTCCAGCTGCAGTTAGAAGATATTATGATAGCTGATGAGATGTTCAACACATTGATGGGCGAAAAAGTAGAACCGCGCAGGGAGTTCATCCAGGATCACGCCCATGAAGTCACGAACCTGGATGTTTAGAAAGGTGGCGTAAAATGGAATTTCAGGATGGAAAAGTCGTCCCCATTCGTGTGGAAGACGAGATGAAAAAATCGTATATCAATTACGCCATGAGCGTCATCGTAGAACGAGCCCTCCCTGACATCAGGGATGGGCTAAAGCCCGTGCAGCGCCGCATCCTGTTTGGCATGAGTGAACTGGGCAATCGCCCTGATCGCCCTCATAAAAAATCAGCCCGTATCGTTGGTGAGGTTATGGGTAAATACCATCCTCATGGGGATTCGGCTATTTATGATGCCATGGTTCGTATGGCCCAACCGTTTTCTTACCGAGCCATGTTGGTCGATGGACACGGGAACTTTGGAAGTGTAGACGGTGATCCGCCGGCGGCTATGCGTTATACCGAGGCTCGCCTGTCAAAGCTGGCCATGGAAATGCTGCGCGATATCGACAAAGATACAGTGAAATTCGTGCCAAACTTTGACGAAACCTTAGAACAACCAGCGGTTCTTCCAGCTCGTTTCCCCAACATGCTTGTGAATGGTGCGTCAGGTATTGCTGTGGGTATGGCGACGAACATTCCTCCGCACAACTTGGGGGAAGTGATCGATGGTGTAATTCAATATATTGATGATCCGGATATCACAATCCAAGATCTGCGGCGGTTTATTAAAGGCCCCGATTTCCCGACTGGTGCCACGATCTTAGGCAGAGACGGAATCAGAGAAGCCTATGAAACTGGGCGCGGTCGGGTCCGAATCCGTGCTAAGAGCCAAGTAGAGCAGATGAACAACGGCAAAACTCGGATTATAGTTACGGATTTGCCGTATATGGTCAACAAGGCGACCTTGGTGGCAAAAATTGCCGAATTGGTACGTGACAAAAAGGTCGATGGCATTACTGATCTGCGTGATGAATCGGACAAAAGCGGCAATCGAGTAGTCATCGAACTACGCCGGGATGCCAATCCCCATGTGGTTCTGAATCGACTCTACAAGCATACGCAGCTGCAGGATACCTTTGGTGTGATTATGCTGGCGCTCGTTGACGGAGAACCTAAGGTTCTCAATCTCAAAGAAGTGATCCGACACTATGTCGACTACCAGAAGGACATCATCGTTCGCAGAACGCAGTTTGATCTTAAGAAGGCCGAAGACAGAGCTCACATCTTAGAAGGACTGCGGATTGCTCTCGACAATATCGATGCCATCATCGCATTGATTCGCAGTGCCGCCAACGATCAAACAGCGAAAGAAGGATTAATGGAGAAGTTTTCGCTGAGCGAACGCCAAGCCGTGGCTATTCTTGACATGCAGCTGCGCCGTTTGACAGGTTTAGAACGCGGCAAGATCGAAGCAGAATATGAAGAGCTTCAGAAGCTCATTACACGACTCCGCTCTATTTTGGGTGATATGGCTTTGGTTTATGAGATCATCAAAGATGAGTTGAAGGAAATTCGCGACAAGTTTGCTGATCCGCGGCGGACGGATATTGCGGTCAGTGATGGTGAGATTGAAATCGAAGACATGATTGCTGAAGAGGATATTGTTGTGACCATGACACATCAAGGCTACATCAAACGTCTGCCAGTGGACACCTATCGCTCACAGCGGCGCGGGGGACGAGGCATCAGTGCTCTGCACACAAAAGCCGATGATTTCATTGAACAGCTCTTTGTGGCCACGACGCACAGTTATGTTCTGTTCTTTTCCAATCTCGGTCGGGTTTACCGGCTAAAAGGGCACGAAATCCCGGAAGGAAGTCGTAGTTCCCGGGGAACAGCAATCATCAACGCTCTACAGCTGCAGCCTGGAGAACGAATTCAGACTACGATTCCCATTGCTGAATATAAGGAAGACCAGTTTCTGCTGATGGGCACACGTTATGGCGTGGTGAAAAAGACGCGTCTGTCAGAGTTCGATAGTCCTCGTACCGGTGGCTTAATTTGCATTAACCTTGATGAAGGTGATGAAGTCGTAGGTGTGCGACTCACAGACGGCACCGAGGAAGTACTGATGGTGAGCAGCGAAGCCCAGGCCATTCGCTTCCCGGAAGACCAAATCCGGGCTATGGGACGCAGCGCTCATGGAGTCAAAGGTATGACTTTGAGTGGTAAACAATGCATCGTGGGTATGGACATCATTCACCCGAATGCAGAGGTGTTGGTCGTTACCGAAAACGGATATGGAAAGCGGACACCTGTTCAAGAGTATCGAGTTACAAGGCGCGGCGGCAAGGGCGTCAAAACTCTGCAGCGTACCGACCGTACGGGTGCCATTGTGGGTATCGGTGTTGTGTACTCTAGCAATGAGATCATGCTGATCTCCAACCACAACATCATGATCCGCATGTCTGTGGGCGATATTTCTCTGCAGAGTCGGTCCACACAGGGCGTACGGCTCATGCGTTTAGAAGAAGGCGATCGGGTGGTAGCGTTGGCCAACTTGGTCAGCAAAATTGAAGAATAGAATCGAGAAACGTTTCAGTACAGTACTTCCGCAGCGTCAAAAGCACCAACGCTTCAGCGCCCAGCTGATGCGTTGGTGCTTTTGGTCAACAATACCCATTGGCGTTACGGATTCTGCTGCTGATCTAAAAGGTTCTAGATCTCTTTGAACCGTCTGTGGACATCGCTATGCCGTTCTATCCGTCCATCACCCTTCGTTTGATCAAATTCGCGGATCTGCAGACGATCATTCTGGGTTCCATCCAAAGGCGTGAGCGGATATAAACCGCCATTGTGACCGTTCTTCTTTCGGAATCACGGGATTGGACGGCAAACAATAGCCGGCCTCTGCACATTGAATGAACTGCCTCGTTTTCGCCATGGCTTTTCGAGAGTTTGCTGCGTTTTCTTGCTTCAACAACAAGCGGGTAGTAGGAAATATCCGTCTTTGACCATGGATTTCCTTTGATAGGAGAACGTCCGTGGAGAGGTCTGTTGTCGGAAACTTTCAAGAAATTCTAGATCACAAGAATGGGGAGTGAAACCATTTGCCCGTTTCCATCGATGAAAGAATTCTCTACAACCATGACATTCATGTGCATACGACCTTATCGGAGTGCTGCTCAGATCTGGCGGCCACACCGGAGAGGGTCATTGCTCGAGCCGCTCGGCTGGGCATCAAAACGGTGGGCTTTGCAAACCACTTCTGGGATGAGAGCATACCCGGTGCATCTACATGGTATGAATCGCAGAACCTAGAGCACATTCTAACGATCCGTGCCCAGATCCCCGAAGATACGCACGGTGTCAACGTATTGGTGGGCTGCGAGAGCGAATATTGCGGTGACGGCGTAGTCGGAATCAGCCGTGAAGTGGCCGAACAGTTAGACTTTGTGCTGTTGCCCATGTCGCACTTTCACATGACCGGTTTTGTTGTGCAGCAGTGGCAAGTTGCCAACAGTCGCAATGTGGCCGAACTTCTCGTCCAGCGGTTTCGGGAAGTGATTGAGTTAGGCATCGCCAATGGAATCGCTCATCCGTTTTCACCGCTCGGTTTCAAAGATTCTGTTGACGAGATTTTTGGCTGCATCAGTGACGAGACATTTCAAGACTGCTTCGGGCGGGCCGCCGAATTGGGTGTAAGTATCGAGATCCAACCTAATATGCTCCCTGGAAGTCTTGGTAAAGAGATGGAAGGATTCCATGATGAGTCGTTCATGCGAGTCTTGGCCATTGCCCGAGACATGGGTTGTATGTTCCATCTCGGAAGCGATACCCATACGTTGGTTGGTACCGGCAACACATTGAAACTCAAGCCGTATTTGGATGAGCTTGCCATTCACCCAGATCAGTTTTGC
This sequence comes from Limnochordia bacterium, assembly GCA_007132255.1. Lineage (GTDB taxonomy): Bacteria > Bacillota > Limnochordia > Darwinibacteriales > B1SED10-159 > SLOZ01. The sequence goes on from SLOZ01000436.1 coordinate 6,501, forward strand.
AGTTTTTAGTTACGATGTGCCATGGAGGTCTGAGGATGCTCAGTGAACAGGAGACCAAACACCTGCTGCAGAAA
>SLOZ01000167.1 GCA_007132255.1 Limnochordia bacterium
GCCGGTACTGTGTGGTGCGCAGTCTCGAAGGTGATCCCAGCGCCGAAGACCTTAAGGCTCAGGGCAAATGGGCTAACTCGGTGGATCGCCCCCCCATTGACACCTACGAGCAGCTAATGGAGTATTGGCGCAGTGACCGTCCGCAGCTTCTGGGGCCCTGCGGTGCCCAGTTTAGTTATTCCAATGATAGTTTTGCGCTCCTGGGGGCTATCGTTGAGCGGGTCAGCGGTCAACCTTTCCCTGACTTCGTCGAACGGCGGCTTATGCAGCCCTTAGGCATGACCAGCAGTACGTTCGACCCCGGACGTCTTGAGACTCTGCCCGATGTGACCCAGCTCTATCTGAAGACGTCGGCCGGAGATCTTATGGCGGCACCACAGTGGACCCATGCCCCGGCCATGCTGGGATCCGGTTACATCAAGTCCTCGGTGGTGGATCTTGTTCGCTACGGCCAACTGCTCCTGGGGCACCGCCAAGACATCCTCCAACCGCAGCTTTTGGCCAAAATGACCGCACCGCACATTCCCTGTGGACGCTCCACGTACTACGGCTATGGGCTGATGGTTCACCCCGAGCACGGTGGTGAAAAAGTCATTGAGCACGGTGGCAGTCAGAAGGCTGTTTCCGCTGCCTTTGGCGCTGTGCCTGGCCGCGGCTTAACCGCGGCTGTTCTCACCAATCTCGCGGACGTTCCCGTTCAGCGCATCTGGCTGGCGGCGGTAAATCTCGCCCTTGATCTGCCTGTAGACGAACCCTTTGCCCGGGAACCACAGTATGAAGCGAACTCTGCTGAAATGCAGCGGTGGGTGGGCACGTATCGTTCCGAGGAAGGTGTCGAGCTCAGCATTGCGTTGGAGAACGGACAGGCCGTGCTCGAGTCGGGCGGTACAACGCAGCCGATCCGTCAGAGCGGACCCAACAGCGGCGCCATTGAACGCCGGGGCAGTGAAACGGGGATCACCTTTGTGCACGATGGACAGGGGAACATTTGCGGAATCCAGTACGGCTACCGGATCGTACCCAAAACAGCCACCGACGATACCTATGGTCAGTAGATTGGTGCAAAAAAGCAGCGGAACGCCTCAAATCTGGCGTTCCGCTGCTTTTTTGCTGGATGAAGGTTTTATGGGTTCACGCGCTCGTCATCCATCAAGTACATAGCCGCAAGTTTCAAGATATGACCGGCAGGATAACACAGCTGGGATGGTCGGCATCATGGAAAATCTGCTGCTGCGCACACACGGGTTCCGTCTCCACATTGGGATCAGCAGCCGTATTGGGATGTGGGAATACCAGATTCTTGGCTCCCGATGTAATCTGCACTCGGATGCGATGTCCCTTTTGGATTGTGCAGGCGATTTTGCCCAAGGGAATCACATACTTCACGATGGCATTGGGCTCTAATAGTTCGGGCTCGGCAAAGGACTTGCGATAGCGAGCGCGAATCAAGCCGTCACAGAGCCGAATGGAATTACCTTCTGGATCCACGTCGGTCAGCCGCACCACCCAGTCCGTATCCGGGCAATCCGTGGCCGCATACAAAGTGGCCTCCACATCGCCAGCGAGGACCATATCGGTGGTCATGGCCTCGGACGTATAGAGCAGGACATCGGATCGCGCTTCCATTTGGCGATAGTTTTCCGGCACATGCAGTTCATTCTCAGACATATCAATCATGTGCGGTGCCGGATCGGCTGGATCATAGACATAGACGTCACGGCGCTGGTCCGTACGGGGCGCTTGCGGCTCCAGACGACCGCTGCGGTCGTGGGCAGTGCCATCACTGTAGAGATACATGGGCCTGCAATCAGTTTCCGGAGGCGGCCAGCTCGATGCCTCGCGCCAGGTGTTGTCACCCACGGAGAAGTACTGCACCTTCGCTTCGCCGTCGACTCCCGTATCCATGTCCTTCAAATGCCGGTCAAACCAGCGCAGATACAGCAGTTCCATGTCGGAGCGAACAGCCTCCGTACCGAAGGTGACATTATGGATTTCCCGGGCTGTGTTGAACTTGTGCTTCCACGGCCCCAGGATCAAACGCTGGTGCGGTCGCTGCTCTTCGGTGACCATCCGCCAAGCCTGGGATGTGCCAATGGTATCGTCATCATACCAGCCGGAGATAATCAGAGCGGGTATGTTGCTGGCACCAGTGGTCTGCGTCCAATCGGCCCGCTGCCAGTACGCATCAAAATTCGGATGATCCAGCCATTCCTCCCAGAATGGGATGCTGTACCCCAGAGCCCGTTTGGGTATCTCCCGAAGCGGCCGGATCTGCAGCACCTCTTCCCAATCCGTACGCTGCGCTTTACTGCCGTCCGTGACTGGCTCGGATACCATAAACGCCCACGCCAGCATGCCGGAGAGCAGCGCACCGCCGCGAACGGGAATGTCGTAGAACGGTGTTCCTGCCGTGACGCGGCTGATGATCGCATGCAGATGCGGATTACCGCTGGCGGCAGCTGCCCACTGGACAAAGCCACCATACGAGCTGCCAATCATCCCGATGCGTTCATTGCACCATTCCTGCTCAGCCACCCAGTTCAGGGTATCATCTCCGTCTTCCTTTTCGAAGATATTCGGACTGAAAACGCCTTCGGAATCGTGACGGCCGCGAGTATCCTGGATCACTAGGGCATAGCCTCGGTCCACAAAATGCAGAAAGGCAAAATGGCTGTTCATGCGGCCATAGGGTGTACGAATAAGAATGGCTGGGAACGTTTCTCCCGGGGAGACCGCATCCGGCAACCAAACCTCTGTGGCCAAGCCACAGCCGTCTCGCGTGATTACGGTCTGCGTTCTCAGATGATGAATGCCTCGCCCTGACGGGGAAATTATGGCATCCTGCCACTGGGCCAGCGGCGTGAGGGATTCCATACCCTCCTCCACCAAGACGCCTTGGCCCGTGCGACTGTGTTGGACAAACGCCGAAATGCGGCCCGCCGCCACCACAAGGTCAAGAGGATCAGAGCCCGTTACCTGGAGCCAATAGACGCTATCGGCTTCGGAATCCACGGTTCCAGTCGTGTACTGATAGGTGTTGTCCTGCCAATCTGTCCAGGTTACTCCATCATGGCTGGCCAGCTTCTGATACTCCTCCCAGTGTGACCATACTCGTTCCAGTGGGAACTGGACCTTGAGATCTCCGGCGTCCTCCAACCGCTGCTCCGTCAACCACGCACCGGTCTCTGGCTTGCGCTGCGCGATCCAAACAGCATCATCGGTAAAGCGTACCTTCGCTCTCGCCATGCCATTATGATAAAATACATATGATTTCGTTCCCAATGTTATATCTCCCCCTTCCGATTCTTGTGTCCCACATTCGCCGCTGCATAAGGGAAGTCCTCGGTACACACCGGACGAAACTGGATCTTTCTCGCAAGCAAGTCCCGCCAACTATGGTGTCTTAGGTGACTGAGGTGCCTACCCGGGTCATTTCATGGATAAGCAAGTGCTCCGAGGAGGAGAACGCAGCCCGCTGCCGAATACTACTCGTAAGGATTTAAGTTTCATTCGAAATTCAATACGGGTTATGGACTCGTCAAGAATTCTTTGAGGATGTGTGTCTATGAACGAACGCCGCATGAAGATTTTGGAACTGGTCAACACTGAGCAGCGGCTGACCGTAGTTCAGCTGGCCGCAGCCATGAATGTTTCCCAAGTAACGATCCGCAAAGATTTAGACTATCTGGAGTCCCGCGGTCTGCTGCGTCGCGAACACGGTGCCGCTGTTTTAGATAACAGTGACGACATCCAAGGTCGGATGGCCATCAACTATGCCGGCAAACTGGAGATCGCGCGGGCCGCTGCCGCGTTGGTGACGGGCGGCGAAACCGTCATGATTGAGTCCGGTTCCTGCTGTGCTTTGTTGGCCGAGGAATTGGCTGCCGCCCAGCGCGGCATTACGGTACTGACCAATTCCGTGTTCATTGCCGAGCATCTGCGAAGATTTCCCGAGACCAGAGTGATCCTGTTAGGCGGAGAATACCAAAACCAAAGCCAGGTCCTGGTTGGCCCGTTGGTCCGGCAGAACGCCGAAGCGTTCTTTGTGGATAAGCTCTTCTTAGGTACTGATGGCTTCGCTCCGGCCACCGGCTTTTCCGGAAAAGATCTGCTGCGCACGGAAGCTGTGCAGGCCATGGCCCGGCGAGCAGAAAAAACGATCATTCTCACCGAATCACATAAATTTAAGCGACAGGGTGTTGTGGCACAGTTTGCAGTGACCGATGTTCACACCGTGGTCACTGACAGCGGCATCCCACCCAACACCAGCGCCCAGCTGCGCCAAAACGGCGTCAACCTGCACATTGTCGAGACGGCGATCGAACCCCATGGTGCGGCTAGAAAAGAGGAGGAAACCCCGTGAGTACACTGCGTACCCTAAACAAAGCGAATCCTTTCGGCACCTTAACTGTGCGCATGCAAGAATTTCGCTCTGCCCTACTGGATACAGAGCCTTCAGTCTGTGTTGAACGCGCCCTGCTGACTACAGAGAGTTACCAGCAGCACGGAGATAAGCCCATGGTGCTGCGGCGCGCCCTGATGTTGGAGAACATCCTTAAAAACATGAGCATTTACATCGAACCGCAAACCCTGTTAGCTGGCAGCCAAGCCAGTGGCAATCGTTCGGCCCCGATCTTTCCCGAGTATGCCATGGATTGGGTCATCCAGGAGTTGGAAGATTTTGACCAGCGCGACGGCGACCGCTTCCAGATTGATGAGGCCAGCAAAGATGCCCTGCGATCCATTGCACCCTTCTGGAAACACAATACACTCAAGGAGCGTGGCTTAGCAGCCATGCCCGCCGAAAGCAAGGTATTCTACGATTTGGGCATTATCAAAGCTGAGGGGAACATTACCTCTGGCGATGCGCACCTGGCCGTGAATTACGAAAAAGTGCTGCAGTTCGGTTTGAAGTCCTTTCGTCAGCATACCCAGGCCAAGCTGAACGCTCTAGACCTGGCCCAATATGAGCAACTGAAAAGGTCTTACTTCTACCAAAGTGTGCTCATTGTTCTTGATGCTGTTGCTGCCTTTGCTGAACGCTACGCCAGTCTAGCCACGGCCATGGCAGAAACAGAGACCGATGCGAGACGTCAGAGTGAACTCTTGGAAATAGCGCGCATTCTGCGCAAGGTGCCCGAAGAACCCGCTGCTACACTTCATGAGGCTGTCCAGTCCGTGTGGCTGCTGCATGTGGCGCTTCAGATCGAGTCTAATGGACATTCGCTCTCCTATGGCCGCTTGGACCAATATTTCTGGCCCTTCTACCAGGCGGATCTGGCCGCCGGCAGGACCTCGGAACAAGCCGCCTGCGAACTGATGAGCAACCTTTGGCTCAAAACCTATTCAATCAGCAAAATCCGTTCTGCCACGCATACGCGTTTTAGCGCTGGCAGCCCTTTGTACCAGAACGTAACCATTGGCGGCCAGACACCGGATAAGCAGGATGCAGTCAATCCTATGTCGCACATCATTCTGCGCAGCGTGGCCCAGACCCGCTTGCCCCAGCCCAACTTAACGGTGCGCTACCACGCGGGGCTCAACGATGACTTCTTCGGTCAATGCCTGCAATTAGTGGCCCTAGGAACCGGCATGCCGGCGTTCAACAATGACGAAATCATTATTCCCAGCTTTATGGCCAAAGGCGTCCGGGAGGACGATGCGTACAACTACAGTGCCATCGGCTGTGTGGAAGTGGCTGTTCCTGGCAAATGGGGCTATCGCTGCACGGGGATGAGTTTTCTCAACTTCGCCCGCAGCCTCATGATTGCCCTCAATGACGGTGTCGACCCAGCCAGCGGAACGCGTCTGGCGCCAGCAAGCGGACACTTCCGTGATATGACCAGTTTTGACCAAGTCATGCAGGCCTGGGATGTCACGATCCGTGAGTTCACCCGCCAAAGCGTAATCATTGACAGCTGTGCCGACATGGTCTTGGAACAAACCGCTGCCGATATTCTCTGTTCAGCGTTGACCGACGACTGCATTGAACGGGGCTTGACCCTCAAGGAAGGCGGCGCCGTCTATGATTTCATCAGTGGCCTCCAGGTGGGCATTGCTAATCTTGCCGACTCGTTAGCTGCTATCAAGAAGTGCGTGTTTGACGAGTCCTTGTTTACTCCGGCTCAACTTTGGGAGGCACTGCTCAGCGATTTCGCTGGCGAGGAAGGACAGCGCATCCAGGCCGCGCTCACTCGCCGTGCCCCCAAATACGGCAATGATGAGGACTATGTGGACCAGCTCTTGGTGCAGGCCTATGAGTCGTTTTTGGATGAACTGAGCAACTACAAGAACACTCGCTATGGGCGGGGTCCCATCGGCGGAGTGTATTACGGTGGAACCTCGTCGATTACAGCTAATGTTCCCCAGGGGGCCTCAACACCGGCGACTCCTGATGGGCGGCATGCCGGGAAACCATTGGCGGAGGGCTGTTCACCCGGTCATGGACGCGACACCCAAGGTCCAACAGCCGTATTCAAATCCATTGCCAAGCTGCCCACAGACCGGATAACCGGTGGGGTATTGTTGAATCAAAAGGTAACTCCCGAGATGCTGGCGAATCCAGAGA
>SLOZ01000272.1 GCA_007132255.1 Limnochordia bacterium
AGTGGTGGGCCGGAAGTCGGCGCACAGCCTGTACAGTGAAACGCTCGCCACATATTCAGCCAGCGATACCTTTGATCACAAGGCAGCCGAAGGTTTCATCAAACTGTGGGGACTTTCAACCCAAGTCCACAGTGAGGTCCACCGCAGCAAGCCTATTTTGAAGAAGGCTACAAGCCGATAGCGGTGCAATCGAACAATGGCGAAGGGCCTTGCTGAGGTCCTTCGTTTTTTGTTCTTGTCACGGTCTGCTGCAAAACACCCTGCGATTTTGACCAGTGCTGCACAGCGCTCAGCAATCGACGGCGTTTACCAAATCCCGCTTCACTTGTTGCAGAGAGTTGCCGATATGGATAAGAGCAGGCATTGTCTGCAGAAGGTACCAGAGAAGTTCCTGTCTGGTTCCGCTTGCTCGGAGTCCGTCGTTATGCAGGATAGGGGAGGCCGTTCGTTGTTGCGATCATTCGTGGATCAACGCAAGCCAACATTTCTAACCGTACTTTTAGTCCCCATGATCGTCTTTGGGTGTATCTTAGCCGGGGTTGTCGCCTATGCATCACTGTACAGCAGCCAACAGCTGCTGGATGATGCAGCCGAGCGGCTGCGCACGGAGGTGAACACGCGGATCGAGGGTCAACTGGGCGCGTTTCTCAGCACGCCAATGCGCGTTACGGAGATGGTGAGCCATGCCATCCAGCACGGCCGTTTGACGGCCGATGACAGGGAAGGTTTGCGCGCCTACATTTTCGAATTGGTCCAATGGTTCCCAACCATTACCAGTGTTTCCTTTGGGTTTCCCGATGGCGGGTTCGTGAATGCTGGACGCGAAGGCCCCGACCATCAGCTGTATGTGATATATACCGAAAGCCAACAAGCTGGTCCGCTCCACAAATACGAAGCTGCCGCCTCCGGCCAAGTGGGTCCCGTACTGGATCGTGTCCCGTTTTTTGATGCCACGACACAACCCTGGTATCAGCAGGCTGTACAAGCTGAGGGAGCGGTGTGGAGTGAGCCCTACCTGCGGGCCACTGGTCAAGACGTGGCTTTGGCTGTGAGCCGCCCCGTTTACGGTGTCGAGGGGCAGTTTTTGGGTGTGATCAACGTTGATCTGTCCTTAGGATATCTGACCGAAGTTCTGCAACAGCTGCATCTCACTCAAGGGCAGCGAAGTCTCATCTTGGACCAGGAAGGCCGCTTACTGGCGTCGGCGTACACGCCAGGGCCGTCGGAGACAACCGGGGATTTGCAGTCGTTGCCGATAGCGGCGGTGACAAGCCGACATGAAGTAACGCCCTCGGCTGCTCATGCTTGGCAGGAAAAGCTGGTCGCCAACAATGGCGATCACGAGTTGCAGGGGGCCTTCGCCGTTACCTACGCGGGCAAAGATTATCTGGGTCATGCCTCCTCGTACTCCCTGGGCAGTGGGCGTTCATGGCAGATTATTACCACCATGCCAACGGCCGAGGTCGTAGGAGCCATGGACGCCAGGCGCTCATGGACATTGGCCATCATGGTTCTAGCTTTAGCCGTGGTGTTGACCATTGGTGTTTGGCTGACACACCGCATTGTGCGACCTATCGAAAGGTTAGGAGTCTGGGCAGGGTCGTTGGTTGAAGGACCGGGTAACTCCTTTCCCATCGCAGACAGTTGGATTCGCGAAGTTGATCAGCTTGGGCAATCGTTGACGAGTATGTCAGCGCAGGTGCAGGCTACCATCAGGGGCCTAAAACAGGAAGTTGGCGAACGGCAGCTGACTGAAGCCCTTCTTCGAGATAGCCGGGAGCGTTATCGGCAGTTGACCGCTGACCTGCCAGCCATGATCTGTGAGTGCAAGCCTGACGGAACGTTGACCTATGTTAACCAGGCCTATTGTGACTATCATGAAACATCGGCAGAAGCGCTTTTGGGCCGGGACCTTCTACCATTTTGGCCAGAAGGCACAGACCAACACGATCGCCAGCATTTGCTTTCGTTACGTCCGGAAGCTCCCACCATTTCCAGTGTTCATCATGTACTGCGGCATGGCGAGATCCGCTGGCACGAGTGGCGCGGTCGCGGTTTTTTCGATGCTGACGGTCAGCTGCTGCGCGTCCAAGCCATCGGCTTTGACATCACCGAGCGCAAGCAAATGGAAGATACGCTGCGCCAAAGCGAAGAGCGATATCGGTCCATTATCACGGTATCGAATACCGGTGCGTGGGAGTACCATAGAAAGGAAGAACTCCTGTGGTGCAGCACGGAATACTATTCGATGTTAGGGCGTACGCTTCCGGAAACTCGGGTCGAGGCTGCAGGAGGCATTGATGAAATTGACGCCGATTGGCTGGCCTTAATCCATCCTGACGACCAAGAGCAGACCATCGAAGCCTTCACACGCTATCTGCAGGAGGCTCCTGCTAGCATGTATGAAGCCACATTCCGCATGCAGCATCAAGATGGACACTGGGTGTGGATTTGGTCTCGGGGACAAACGATCCGCGACCAAGATGGACATCCAACGAACCTGACTGTGGGAACGCACATTGATATTACCAAGTTGATGGCGATGGAGCAGGAACTAATCAGGGAAAAGGAACAGTTTCGCACGACGCTGTTATCCGTGGGTGACGGAATCATCTCCACCGATAGCCGCGGCTGCATCGTCGTCAGCAACGATCGGGCGCAGCGTCTGACGGGATACTCCCTGGAAGAGTCCCTGGGCCGGCCGCTGTCTGACGTGTTTCGAGTTCAGGACAATACTGCGGGAAGCTCAGGTCGTTCCGGTGGGATGTGGCGTCTCTCCAAAACCGGAGGCGAGCAGGAGGGAATCGCAGTCACCAAGCATGGTGAAAGGATGTTCGTTGAGTTCAATACAACGGATATCCGGGATGAGCATGGTGAAGTTACAGGAATGGTTTTGGTGTTTCGCGACATCACCGAACGCAAGGAACGTCAGGAAGAAATCGAGTTTCTCAGCTACTATGATCCGTTGACAGGTTTGTATAATCGCCGTTTCTTTGAAGAAGAGCTGCGCCGCATGGACGTGGAACGGAATTTGCCACTATCGCTTTTGATCGTTGATGTCAACGGCCTCAAGTTGATCAATGATGCCTTTGGCCATCAGGCTGGCGATCGGCTATTGCAGTCCACAGCTGCCGCCTTACAGGCTGCGTGTCGGGCTGATGATGTCATTGCCCGGATTGGCGGCGATGAATTTATGGTCTTGCTGCCTAACACCAGCTTCGACGCGGTCAGCCGCGTCAGCAAACGCATTTGGGATACCGTACAGAATCAGGATATCGAAGGTGTTCCGGTCTCGGTATCCTGTGGTTCCAGTACGAAACTGGATGGCCAATACTCCATGGACAAAATGTACAAAGATGCAGAAGATGCCATGTATCGTCACAAAATATCGGATCGCACCAGTCATCGGCATACCTCCATTGAACTGATTATGAAAGCCCTCTATGAAAAGACACCGCGCGAGCAGGAGCATTCGTGGCGTGTCGGTCAGCTGTGCGGCCGCTTGGCGGTGGTCATGGGATTGGATCAGACCGATGTCAACGAAATCATGACGGCCGGGAATCTCCACGATATCGGCAAGGTCGCCATCGGTGATCACGTTTTGGATAAAGCTGGCCCGCTGACATTGGAGGAATGGGACGAAATGAAGCGACATCCCGAAATTGGCTTCAATATCTTGAGTGAAGTCAATGACTATGCTCGCTTGGCCAATTACGTACTAGGTCACCACGAGCGGTGGGATGGACGAGGCTATCCCAATGGTTTGGCGGGTGAAGAGATCGCCCTGCAGGCTCGCATTATGGCGGTCTGCGATACCTACGACGCTATGACCAGTTCCAGACCGTACCGAGCGGCCATGAGCACAGAGGCAGCGTTGGCGGAGATTGAAGCATGTCTCGGCACACAACTAGATCCTGTGGTGGGTCGACATTTCTTGGAGTTGATGAGATCGGACGCAGCAGCATCTTAACATAGGTTACCGAAGCCCGTCTGGCAGATCTGATGGCTCGAGAACAATGCGTGGTTTACGACTGAGCTCGAAACGCTTTTTAGCAGGCGTCTCTCCGAGCTGGACCGTCTACTATACGCGCAGCATGTTTATGAAACAGACTCCCACGTCAGTGAGCTGACACCATGAAACACGAAAACAGGTTGTGTGTTTTCTAGGCAGATATTTGAACACATTCACAGGCAGAACGAAAAACGCAGAGTGCGGCATTCTAGAGCGAGCAGCGAACCGCCTCGCCGTGGGTTGAGATAGGAGGAAGGATTTTGGAGAAACTTTGGGGTGGACGATTCCAAAAACAAACGCATCAACTGGTGGATGAATACACGGCTTCCATTGCTTTTGATCAAGAGTTGGCGCTGGTAGATTTGGCGGGCAGTCAAGCCCATGTCAAAATGCTCACAGCGAAGGGGATCGTGACGGCCGAAGAAGGGCAGACACTACTGGAGGGACTTTGGGAGCTCGAACGCAGAGCCAAAGCCGGTGAACTCACCTTTGACGTGGCACATGAAGATATTCATATGAATTTGGAGCACCAACTCACGCAGTTGGTAGGTCCAGTGGGGGGCAAGCTGCATACGGCTCGCAGTCGCAACGACCAAGTGGCTCTGGATATGCACCTCTATACCAGGGAAGCCGTGGACCAAGTCATGACGAAAATCCGCAGTGTCCAGCAGGTTCTAGTGAACTTGGCCGAAACGCACCGGAATACTGTGCTGCCAGGCTACACCCACTTGCAGCGGGCGCAGCCGGTGTCGCTGGCCCACCATTGGCTGGCCTATGCCTGGATGCTGCAGCGAGACTGGCAGCGCTTTCGCGATAGTCGTAGTCGCGTCAATCTGTGTCCCCTGGGAGCGGGCGCGTTAGCCGGCACCAGCTTTCCCATTGATCGCCAGCAGGTAGCCGCTGAACTGGGTTTTGATGGTGTTTACGCCAATAGTATGGACGCCGTCAGTGACCGCGATTTTGTAGTGGAGTTTCTAGCCAATGCCTCGTTGTTGATTATGCACATTTCGCGACTCAGTGAGGAACTCGTCCTCTGGTCCAGCGAAGAATACAAGTTCATCGAATTGGACGATGCCTTCTCTACGGGGTCCAGTATTATGCCGCAAAAGAAGAATCCTGATGTTGCGGAACTGCTGCGCGGTAAGACAGGGCGCGTCTATGGACACCTAATGGGGATCCTCACTGTTCTCAAGGGCCTACCCATGACGTACAACAAGGACATGCAGGAAGACAAGGAAGGTCTCTTTGACACCGTCAAAACACTGTTGGGTGCCTTAGATTTATTGGCTCCGATGATGGAATCGATTACGGTCCATGCTAGTACCATGGAAAAGGCAGTGCAGAAAGATTTCGCTTGTGCAGTGGACTTAGCAGATTATCTGGTGCGCAAAGGTATGCCCTTCCGGGAAGCCCATGGTGTGGTGGGCAGAATCGTCTTCCACTGCATTGAACAGGGCGTCTACATGCCCGACGTGCTACTGCAGCAGTACCAAGAGTTCAGTTCACTGTTTGCCGAAGATTTGTATGACGTTATCCAACCGCGAGCGGCGGTGAAAAACCGCAGCAGCCAAGGAAGCACTGGCTCTGCGGCCATGGAAGAGCAGCTGCAGGCTATCAAAGCGGCTCTACAGGAATCCTAGCCGGCCTGCTGCACCGCCGTGTTTCAACGCCCAGAGTCGCACACCATGTCTTGTTGGCTGTGAAGAACGACTGTTTAGTCCTATGTAGAACGGGCTTCTCCAACACTCAGGGGAAGCTCGTTGTGCTTTGCACCTGTGTCTTCTTGCCCTGACCCACCCGCTGCTTAAGCTCTAAACGTTCCCCGCACCGCCACCATGACTTGGACGTGGAAACCCGGCTGCGGATAGCTTACACTTGGGGTGAACCTTTGGACTCGGCTGAAATGCAGGTCTTCGCGACGCTGCGACAACCATGCCTAGAGTTGAGGCAGCAGCCCGTTGGGTCCACAGGTTACTACCTGTGAAGATAGGCTGGTGTTGGGTGCGCTCAGAATCTACCGACTTTAGCCATGGCAGGTATGTCATGGCTAGGCAGCGCGAATTTGCCATGTAAAAAGGGATTTGCAGTGCCATTGGAGAATCTTCCAGAAAGCTATAGGTCGATATTTTTTGCCTAGGAGGGTAATATATATGATTACGATCACACTCAAAGACGGCAGCAGCAAGCAGTATGAAGCTGGTACCACCGTCTTGGACGTGGCTAAAGACATCAGTGCCGGTTTAGCCCGGGTGACCTGTGCTGCCGATGTTGACGGGCAGCTAGTCGATGTTCGTCACGCGCTGAACCATGATTGTCAGCTTTCCCTACTTACCTTTGACGACAAGGGCGGCCGCCATGCCTATTGGCATACCAGTGCCCATATCATGGCGCAGGCTGTGAAACGACTATATCCGGAAGCTGAACTGGCCATCGGTCCTGCTATTGACACCGGTTTTTACTACGACTTTGATGTTAAGGAGTCGTTCACGCCAGAAGCCTTGGAAGCCATCGAAAAGGA
>SLOZ01000438.1 GCA_007132255.1 Limnochordia bacterium
AGACCGAATCGCTTTCACCAACACAAAAGGGGCCCTGCAAACAGGGGCCCCTTTTAGGAACGACATATGTAAGCCAATCCCAAGACAGCAAAACTCAATGGGACTGCTCTATGTCCCGCAGCGATTGGATCCCCGTAGCGATTCGACTTGAATAACGGATGGGATGTCTCAATCGCCGTAGAGCGGTTTGGGCTTCACCCAAGATACCTACGCCATGAAAGGAGACCCGCAAAGACCGCCTCTGGGATCCTCGCTCTCCTAGCAGGCCTGTTGCATAGACGTGTTTTAACGCCCAAAGTCGGTAGTTGAACTCGGAGAAACGCCTGCTAAACGGCGTTTCGTACTCGGTCATAAACCACGCATTGCTCTCTATGAAACGGGTCTGCCAGGAAGGTGTTGATTTTCTCTGTTCCGACTGAGATTTTCCGTCGTTGTGGCCGGAGAAATCCCTGGTAGAGGGATTTCCGTGGCCGTCTTAACCCAGTATCCCTCTTCAAAAAGGGTTTTTGGGGTGGATTTTTAGCGCTGCGTATCGTAGAGTATCCGACCATCATTGATCTCGATAATGCGGTCGGCTCGTTCAGCTACTTTGCGGTCATGGGTAATGATCAAAAATGTCGTCTGTTCTTCTTCATGGACTCGGCGCAGCAACTGGTAGACTTGTTCTGAACTCTCCGAGTCAAGGTTACCCGTAGGTTCATCCGCTAAGATAAGCTGCGGCTGGTTCATCAGAGCCCGGGCAATGGCGGTTCGCTGCTGTTGCCCGCCAGACATGCGATTAGCCGGCTGGTTCATAACCTTAGTCAAGCCCATCAACTTCATCAATTCCTCGGCTCGACCAACGGCTTCTCCTGGAACACGGCTGTGCCAAATCCGATACGGCATGAGTACGTTCTCCAACGCGGTGAACTCTGGCAGGAGAAAATGGAATTGGAACACAAATCCGATCGTCTGGTTGCGCAGCTTTGCCAGCTGCTGCTTGGCCAGCTCCCTTGTGGAGTGACCCCCAACGATGACATCGCCTGAGGTTGGGCGATCCAGTGTTCCCATAATATTCAGCATGGTACTTTTCCCACTGCCCGACGTTCCCACGAGAGCATTGAAGGACTGTTGACGCAGCGTTAAGTTGATATCAAACAGCACCTGGGTCGGCACAGGTCCTTCATAGATCTTATTAACCTGTTGAAGTACAAGAGCATCAGCCACTGCGGATCACCTCCATGGGTTCGAGCTTGCGGGAACGACGTGCTGGAGCCAACGCTGCTAACATACCTGCTACTACAGCCACCAACCCTGAGCCAATGACAAACGGAAGTTCAATCAACACAGCCACCAAAGGCGTTCCATCAGGATTTACCACAAATGTGGCAAAGATTAGAGTTAATCCTAACCCGAGGGCAATTCCGACGATGCCACCGATGGCGCCTAAAATCAGACCTTGAAACAGAAAGACCCAACTGGCATCGCGGTCACGGATCCCCATGGCCTTGAGTATACCAATCTGTCGGGATTTTTGAATCACCGTAACCGCCAATACGCTGGCAATTCCCAACGAGACGGCAATAACCACAAAGACCTGGATCATCAAGCTGGATGTACTCTGGCCCTGCAGCCCAACCAGCAGCTGTTCGTTGTCTTCTTTCCATTGGCTCACCTTGAGATCAGGATCCGCAATCTCAGAGGCGATCGCAGCGGCCAGGGTATCGGCGGCAAACACATCCTTTACCTGCATTTCGATGCTGCTGACGCGGTCATCGAGGCCGAACCAAGCCTGAACAGTTCCAGGGTCCGTAATCACCCAAGAACGGTTAAGCGATGCAACCTGCAGGTCAAAAATGCCGCTGATTGTGGCTTCATTACGCTGACCAGCCCCGGTCAGTAGGACCAACGCATCGCCCACGCCTAAGTCTAAGTCTGCAGCCAACTCTCTGCCCACTAGAATCTCGCCAGGTTGTGCCGCACCATCGATGATCCCATCCGAGATCTGGTAGATTCGGTCTGCTTCCGGAAGCGGCAAACCGCGTACCACCACCGTCTCGAATCGTCCATCGACGACCGTGAATGCTGGCTGTGTTATGGTGGCAATCACTGCTGTAAGATCGGCATTCGTTTCCAAACGGTTCACCTTCGGCTGCCAATCGCCGATTAGGCGGTCTTCACTCGAGGATGCCACTGTGATATGCGGTGTTCGACCGATGGTCGTGTCAATCAGCGAAGCCTGCAGACCACCAATCAAGGACCCGATAAAGACCTGGACAGCAATACCCACGGCAATGCCCAAGGCGATCAGAACACTCTGGCCGCGGCTTGATACCAAGAAACGAACAGCAATACTCCAGGCTAGTTTCACAGCAGACCATCCTCCTTCGCCATGGCAGCTATGTCCTCATAACCACGGAGTAGACGAAAACCTGCTTCAGTGACGACGCCAGCGTTACGGATCGCCCCAAGGCCACCGAAAAGCACCTTGGTTGCTTGCATGTGTTCACGCACGAGCTGCGCTGTCCGCAGACCTGGACGAAGGTGGTAATAGTTGCTGACACTGATCGCTACAGCATGCGGGTTCAACACTTTTGCAGCTGCTAAAACCTCGTCTCGAGGCGTGTTGGCACCAATGAATACAGCATCGTACCCGCAGAGAGCGAAGAAATCCACAGCCATTTGGGCGCCCACAGAGTGATATTCGTCTTCCGGACAAAAGACCATCACAGACAATCGTTTCGCAGCCACCGGACGCTGTTGAACCAGAATGGGCAGACAGGCGCCCATTACGGCCATGACAATGCCTGTATGCACGTGTTCTTCCCAGATAGCTACTTCCTGCGGTGTGTCAGGGCCCCCAATCCGTGTTAAACTCACGGCCAGAATGTCTTCATAGAGTTGCGGAATGCTCAAGGTCTTCTGCATTAACTGGTCCAAAGCCCACTCGACAGCACCTGATCGATCATGATTGTTCAGCAGCTGTTGAAATGCCCTGCTCATCGACTCCACGGTTATCCTCCCTCTTCTCAGCAAACAGCTACCAATACCGGCGCAGCCCCACGCGGCCACTGGCCAGTTCCACAGACCATTGATAATCCTGACTAAAATAGCGCAGGGCGGGTTCGAGCTCCCACTCGCCTTGAAAACGCTCCAGATGCAGTCCGGCTCCCCATTGCCCATACTGCCACTCTAACTCTATGTGAGCCGACGGCTGCCAGGCGTTGTTTTCGGGAATCTGCTGGAGGCCAAGACCCAGCCAAAACCGAGAAATATACGTGCTGAAGACATCAAAATGGACAAAACTAGCCGCCCGCCCTGCATCCCACTGGGCGCCCATTCGCCAACGATACCGTGGCGAGAACCGAAATTCTGCGAAACCATCACCAACAATGCTGCGGCCATCGTAGGGAATGCGAACATCCAACTGATGCCGTTCACGATCTGGTACATGGTCGAAAGGGATGTTCGGTACATGTCTGGTATATAGTTCATGCAGCCACATCGTTTCCACGTCGGCTAAATGCTCTAGATCGGGACCGCGCAGCAGAATCGGGACCAGCAGATCCGTGCGGTTGACGCCCTTATGGTTATAAACATTGGTTACCAAACTCTGAGCAATTCGCGGCGGGTTGATCAACAAAAGAACCTCGCCAGCATTCTCGTTCAAAGCGGCCCGGAAAATATTCGGAATGGCGCCAGGATAGCGGCTGTCCACGGTAAGCTCCAGCCATTGATCGGGATCCAGGAAATCACCGTCATAGCCCAGAGTATCATAGCCAAAGTAGTCAGGACCAGTCTGCACTTGGTACGAGAACGTAGATCCACGCTGTTCGATAACGGCTGTTCCCTCTTTATGCAGACCCAGTAATCGCGTCTCGTCCAACCAATAGAAGGCCCAATCTATGTCGGCCTCCCGGACAATGGTAGCGGCAGTCGCTGGTGCCATATCCGGGTCGTAGAGATACACATTGGGGTAATAGAGTTTACGAAGCTCCTCTCCCAGAACGCTGGGGCCGATTTTCTTGATCGGTACAACATAGGCATCGTCCAGATCAGCCTCGTAAGTGTCGGAAAAGGACATTCCGTGGTCACTGTATAAGATTACATTAACGTCATCCAAATCCACGTGCTCCAAAAGATGGCCAAAGCTCCTATCAAAACGATAGAGACTGGCCAGTTGTGCATCGCGACCTGATACATGCCCAGCATGGTCCGAACTGAACCAAAGCACTTCCACCACATCATACTGCTGCAGCAACCGCGGGACATTTTGCATGGCTATGCTGGCAAACACATCCATGGCCGGTGGATGCGCATAGAGCGTAAACATCCGAGCTCGGCGCGGGAACTGGAGAAACATGCCCAGCATTGTTTCCAATGCCCAGACCCAGCGATCCTCGTTGCGGTCCAGATACTGCCAACCCAACATCGGGTGTTCGGCATTGCTCTGGCCCTGCTTAAGCCTGGGGTAGATTACCTCGGTTCCTCCAGGCCATAGACTAAGCCCGCCTAAGACTGTGTGTCCCTCGGCAAAGAAGCGTTCGATATTGGGAATCTGGCCTGCGGCGATCTGCTCGACGAACATATCCGTAGAGATCGCGTCTAGATGAAAAATCAAGTATTTCGATGTTGATGCGGCTGATGCCACTGCTCCCGAACCGATAAATCCAAGCAAGATGATCACTGCAACGACTAACGACCAACGCTGGTACCTCAATGCTTTCATGTCTCCACCCTTTCCGCTGCCCCTACTAACCAAAACACCTATGGCCCGTTAGGGCAGGCATAATCCCATTTTAGCACAAGACTGCTGGTTTGGTAGGAAGTAAGGATCAATCTTTTAAAATAGGAAAAATTCTCAATAATTCGACTGCACTGCTGCTCAGATGCAGCGACACCGGTTGTGGCATCGAGTAACTCGTTTCGGCGCATCAGTGTTGGCTGGAAGCAGTAGTTACGTTTTGCCCAAAACCCCGCTGCCGGTACTTGAATCCAGCAAGGAGGCCACGCTCATGGATGAGATCTATAACTATCCGCTGTATTACGATATCGCCTTTGGTTACAGGAATATCAGCCAAGAGGTCCGCGAACTGGAACGCTGCTTTGAAGTATTTGGTGAACGTCCTGTGAAAAGCATACTGGAGTTGGGGTGCGGCAGTGCCCCCCACATGCTGCAGCTCTTACAGCGCCAGTATCACTATAGCGGACTCGACATCAGTCAAGCCATGCTGGATTACGCGCGAGGAAAAGCTGCCAAAGCTGGTTGGCGCCCGCCCCTCTTCCTAGGCGACATGGTGGAGTTTTCGACGCCAGAACCTGTGGATGCCATCCTTATCATGTTGGGGTCCTTGTATGTGAAAAGCACCCAGGAACTGCTGACGCATCTTAACAGTGTGGCCGAAGCCCTGCATCCGGGTGGACTGTACATCCTGGATTGGTGCATCGACTTTGAACCCTTGGGCAATAAAAGCCAGCATTGGCAGGAAAAGCGAGGCGGAGTTACCGTGGATGTCCACTATCGTACGGCCGTTCGGGAAGCGGCCGAACAGCTGTTTGACGAACGAATCACACTGGATGTCTCTGACCAAGGTCGCCAGCGCGTCATCGAAAACCACAGCCTGCGGCGCGCTATCTATCCCCAAGAATTCCTTTTGGCGCTGCAGTTGACTCCGGGGCTTCAGTTCGTGGGTTGGTTTCAGGACTGGAACATCGATCGCTCGCTGGATCACTGTAAGCGGGTGGAGCGGCCCATTATCGTCGTCCGTCGTCCGCTGTATGAACCTGACTGAGTGACCGCCGGCACGAGGATGATGCAGCCGGGGGCCCGTACGCAAAGCGGACCAAACAGGCCGATGCGATTTGAAGCCGTGCTTGCGGGGTCGCATCGAATTTCGACAGCAGCCATTGATCTTCCGGGTCAGCGAAACGAGCCTTCGTTCTGCCCAATGGTACCCGCTGGGCTGAACGAAGGCTCCCCTCATTTGCTGCTATCTTTAATACCGGCTGCGCGGTGTGTATTGCGTGTGAAGCAATTCATGACTGCGATGACCTAAAGGTTCACCCAGAAACTCCTCGTACAATGCCTTCACCGCTGGATTTTCGTGGGACTTGCGTATCTCCAAACTTGCGTCTTCATCATAGATGGCCCCGGCGCGCAGCCGCCGTTTGGCAGCCGTGGATGGACGCGGCTGGCCGCCACCACCGATACAACCGCCGGGACAGGACATAACTTCCACAAAATGATAGTCTGCTTCACCCGCCTTGATCCGTTCCATGATCACCTTGGCGGCAGCCAAACTGTTGGCCACAGCTACTTTAACGTGAATGCTTGCTGGACTCCCGTCCGAAGTGGCCGCCGACTGAGGCAGCGGCAGAGCCACACTGGCCTCTTTGACCCCTTCGAAACCCCGAACGGCTTCGAAATCCAGCGAATCCAACTGCTCTTCAGTAACGAGTTCATAGACAGTTCGCAGCGCCGCTTCCATCACACCACCGCTGGCCCCAAAAATCACCGCAGCTCCGGTGGAGATACCTAAGGGTGCATCAA
>SLOZ01000349.1 GCA_007132255.1 Limnochordia bacterium
AATTTGATCCTCGCCTAACTGCTGCATGTTCTGCATCTCTCCCCGGCGTTCTCCAACCATTTCCATGACCGTACCCATATACTCTTGTGGAATATCCACAACAAGAAGCTCAAAAGGTTCTTCCGTTCCAGATTCCGTCTGCCTGAGAATCGGTTCTGGGCGCGACACACAAAACTCGTACCCTTCTCGCCGCATAGTTTCGATGAGGACACTTAAATGAAGTTCTCCGCGCCCCGAGACACGAAATTTCTCTGGAAGCTCCGTATCCTCCACACGCAGTGCTACATTGGTCTGCGCCTCTTTCCACAAACGATCGCGCAGATGTCGGCTGGTCAGATATTTGCCATCATGGCCTGCCAGCGGCCCATCGTTGACACGAAATACCATAGTCAGTGTGGGCTCATCAACTTCAATGGCTGGAAGTGGTAACGGCTGATCTGCATCATTCACCGTTTGCCCGATTTCCACACCCTCGAATCCGCTAAATGCTGCAATATCACCCGACTCTACACTGGTAACGGATACCCGTTTAAGCCCGCTAAACGTATAGAGTTGACTGATCTTGCCGCGAACTACCTGTGGTCGGTTGCTGTGGGTGAGAATCACGTCTTGCCCTTGGCGCAAACAACCGCCACGAATGCGGCCTACAGCCAGACGACCAACATAATCATCATAGTCCAAATTAGCAACCATCATCTGCAGTGGCCCCTTGGAAACCACTGGCGCCGGCACATATTGGAGAACGCCGTCGAGAATCGGGGTAATGTTCGCTTCGGGCCGCTCAGTCTCGTCCATCGACGCCCCGGCACGACCACTGAGAGCTGATGCATAGTACACTGGAAAATCCAACTGTCGCTCGTCAGCTCCTAGAGCCACCAACAGATCGAAGACCTCATTCACAACACGTTCCGGGTCTGCTGCCGGTCGATCAATCTTGTTTACGACCAACAAAGGAGCGAGACCCTTCTGGAGAGCCTTTTGCAGAACAAAGCGAGTCTGCGGCATGGCTCCTTCCACCGCGTCGACCACCAACAAAGCACCGTCGACCATACCTAAAATTCGCTCCACCTCACCGCCAAAATCAGCATGGCCAGGCGTGTCCACAATATTGATCTTTGCTTCACGATACTGCACAGAGATATTTTTTGCCAAAATGGTAATGCCCCGCTCACGCTCTAGGTCGTTGGAGTCGAGGACTCTTTCCTGCATCTGTTGATGCGCTTGAAAGGTGTGTGTCTGCTTCAAAAACGCATCCACCAATGTTGTCTTCCCATGATCGACATGGGCAATAATTGCAATGTTACGAATGTCCAATCTGCTTCCTCCTACTTCACTTCAGCTATTTGTTTCATGATCAAAGGGATTTGTTCCTGCGCAGCGGCCCGACCAGCCTGAACGAACGCGCCGACGTCCTTGAACGCCACGGGACTCAACCGAGCCAAATGCGGCCTGACAACGACGTCAGCCTTGGCACCTTCGGCTTCTTCCTGCGGTCGCATGAGGATGTTAGATGCTCGCAGCAGTCCACCGATGGAGTTCCTCGGCAAAGCGACATCCAAGACATGACTGTGCAGGTCAACAGCTACCACAAATCCGGCTCCTAGATTCCTAATCGGCGTAACCGGCAGGTTTCGTACCATACCGCCATCCACTAGGGGCCGGCCATCCAACTCCACCGGCTCATAGACACCAGGCAAGCTGCAGCTAGCTCGCACACTACGCAGCAGCGATCCCGAGCTATAGACGATTTCTTTGCCCGTAATAAAGTCCACAGTCACAACGGCCAGGGGTTTGGTGAGTTGATCGAACGTTTGGATTCCAAGAATACTCTCTAACCAGGTTTCGATGCCCTCAGAACTAAGGAGCCAACGTCCGAAAGGAATACGTTTTGCCAAAAACCACCATTCCGTATTCTCAGCGATTCGCTGAATCTCATATCCAGTGAGACCTGAGGCCGCAGCAGCGCCAACAATCGAGCCTGCTGAGGTGCCAGCATACATGTCCGGAAAAATTCCATGTTCCTCAAGCACCTGCAAAACCCCTATATGGGCCATTCCCCGGGCCACTCCGCCAGCTAGAGCGACTCCAATCTTCATGCGAACAGCCCCCTTAGTCACCAAGTGCATACCAATTATAGCATGTAATCTCCACTGCGCAAAGAAAAAGAGAGCCAGCGGCCCTCTGTTTTCGCAAAACTTTACTATTTACCTGCCACCGCCAGTGACTTGATCCAGAGGGACGGACACCCTACATTGCCGCCATGTCCACCCATCCCAAACTTCAAATCAGAACCCACCGCTTCAATATCGCGCAGGACATCAAAGAAATTCCCAGCCACCGTAATCTGATCCACTGAACCAACAATCTGGCCTTTTTCCACACGATAACCCGCTGCGGCCAAAGAAAAGTCTCCTGACACGGCATTCGCTCCAGAATGCAGACCCTGAAGATCAGTTATGACGATCCCATCCTGCATCTGTTCCATCAGCTCGTCCAAACTTTGGCTGCCGGGTTGGACAAAGAAGTTACTGGGTGCCACAGTAATGGGAGCTTTGAAGGAACTCTTGTAAGCATTGCCCGTTGAGGAAACGCCGCCCTTTTTCGCCGTTTTTAGATTATGCAGGAACGTCTTCAAAATACCGCCATTGATCACAGGTTTTGTGTACGTTGCAACCCCTTCGCCGTCAAATGGAGCCGAGGCCGCTCCATCCTGCAGCAATGGATCATCAAGCAGCGTTACGTGGGCTGCTGCCACAGACTCTCCGAGCTTGCCATCAAGCCGCGATAAACCCTTCTGAACGTTATCGGCTGAGAAAACACCAGAAAATGTCTTCAAAAGGTCACCAGCCGCATCATTGCGGAAGATGATCGGATACGACTTCGATGCAACAGAATCGGCATCCAACATCGAGATCGCTTCCTCCACCGCTTCCTGAGCTAGCTTGGTCGGTTCGAAGAGCTCCCAGCGATTTCCAATCGTATAGCTGCTCCCGGTCTTGACTTTGTCGCCGGCCTTCACCACCACCATCACAAAACAGGCTCCGGAATTGCGG
Source organism: Limnochordia bacterium (assembly GCA_007132255.1). Lineage (GTDB taxonomy): Bacteria > Bacillota > Limnochordia > Darwinibacteriales > B1SED10-159 > SLOZ01. The sequence continues at coordinate 3,054 of SLOZ01000349.1, forward strand.
CGAAACGAGCGCTGAAGCCCTCGGGTGTTGGCCATATGCACTTCCTCTTCGCCATCAGCGAACAAAGCGTAATTGACACTGGTCACACGAGCGTCTGCAGCAAAAGCCGACTCTTCCAGCGCACGGGCCGCAGTGATTTTCTGCTCCACAGGCACGTTGGCGAAATCGTGGTTGAATGCCTCCACAGTGGGATAGTCAGGACTTCCCCCGAAGATTTCCACTTCATCATCGCCATCAATCAGCTGGGCATTGCCTTTAGCTTGCTGTACCAGCAGCTGGACACTGTCTTCATCTAAGATTTCTGTATAAGCGTATCCCATCTTACCAGAAAACTCACCACGGAAGCCAACACCTAGGACGTTGGCCAAACTATAGTTATCCACTTCTTTCTGGAAGATCTTAACGTTAAAGGAACGGGATTGGGAGACATAAAGCTCCATGGCGGAAAAACCCGCGCGCTTGCCAGCAGAAAAAACAGCGTCTTGAAACTCTTTAATCGTCACTATTCCGCCTCCTTTCGGCCACCCACTGTGATCTCGGACACACGAAGCATCGGCTGGCCAACGTCAGCCGGTATCGAGCCGCTGAGTGACCCACACATGCCCTGTCCTGTATCCAGGTTATTTCCTACCATGTCGATTTTCCGCAGAATGTCAGCACCGCGGCCGATCAAAGTGGCTCCTCGAACTGGCTTGTCGATCTTACCATTGCGAATCAAATAACCTTCGTTCACGGCAAAATTGAACTCGCCCGTCGCCGGGTTTACCGATCCACCACCCATATAGCGGGCAAACAATCCATAGTCTGTAGCGGCTATGATCTCTTCCGGTGTGGATTCCCCATTGAGGATGAAGGTGTTGCTCATGCGCGAGGTTGGCGCATACCGATACGATTGCCGGCGAGAACTGCCGGTTGGCTCCATGCCCATACGTCTTGCGTTCAAGGAGTCAATCAGGAATCCCTTGAGTACACCATTTTCAATGAGTACGTTCCGTTGAGTGGCCCGCCCTTCATCATCAATATTCTGTGAACCCCATGCGTTGGGAATCGTACCATCGTCAACCGCTGAAACCAATGGCGAAGCGATCTGCTCGCCAAGTCTGTTAGAGAAGACAGATGTTCCTTTCGCAACGCTGGTCGCCTCAAGACTGTGACCACAAGCTTCGTGGAAAATGACGCCGCCGAATTCGTTGTTGATGATCACTGGCAGTTTACCGCTGGGGGCATAGTCAGCATTCACCATCGTCACTGCAATTCGCGAAGCTTCCTGGGCATAGTGTTCAATATCCAGCTTTTCATACATCTCGAAACCCATGTGCCTGCCAGGCCCATAGAAGCCCGATTGTTTCTCGCCGTTCTTCGACGCCACTGATGATATGGCCAATCGCGTTCTAACTCGCTGGTCTTCAACAAGCAGCCCGGTGGAGTTGGCGATCAAAACGTCCTGTTGGACATCGCCATAGACAATAGTCACTTGACTAATTTGATCGGAGTAGCCTTTGGCAGCACCATGAGCTCGCCGCATCACATCCACTTTTTTGGCTGCAGCGGTACCATTCGGGAGCTGCAAAATCTTGTGGTTGGAGTCGATCGTCGTTCGATCTAACTTAACTGTGTCAATGAGTCGCTGGCCTGCCAGTGCGGAAGCCGCGTCCGCAGCAACCTGCAGCAGGTTACTGCGCCCTGGGTCATTGGTGTATGCATAAATCCCTTGGTGCTTCTGAAATATGCGGATGCCGATTCCAAAATCGCGGCCGGATACACCGTCTTCCACACGGCCGTCAACCATCTTGATGTTAGTTTGTTTCGTGTCTTCGATAAATACTTCAGCAAAGTCACCGCCGGAAGCTAGGGCGGCCAGGATGACCTCAGATATAAGCTTTTCATCGATCATGGTTTATTACCTCCTGTGAAAATCAACTTGCGCCGATCATCGACCATGGTATAATGGCATCATCCCAAGCAAAAAGGAGTATGCTCATGGAACCAACCGACATCATCTGGCGTCTTCTAGAACGTGTGGACCTCTGCAGCCAGACTTTCGAAGAGAGCTACCAGCAGCTGGACCCCAAACAACACCACGACTTACTGCGAGCCATTGAAGAATGTGAGCGGCTTGCCCACACCCAAAAAAATATACTGAATCGCATGCGTCGTCGCTATCCGTAAACCTGTGTGGCCTTTGAGCTCATTATGGACTCTTACGCACACGGACGGGCTGTCCGTAACGGACAGCCCGTGCCGCTTCTCCATGCCTTACAACGTTGTCGCTTACGCAAGACCCGCTTGCTGCATCTACACAACACATCTTGGCAAAAGCACTCTGTTTGGCAGACGCAATGGCTGTGCACAAATCATTGACCCAAGCCTGTCCGTACCTATGCCGGAAACAGCTCGTCGATCTTGCTGACCACTTCAGTTGGAAGTTCGACGCCGGAGGCCTTTACGTTGGCTTCGATTTGTTCTGGCCTGCTAGCACCCACCAGAGCGGAGGCCACATTGTCCTGGCGAAGGACCCAGGCCAAAGCTAATTGCGGCAGCGAAAGTTCCAACTCCGCGGCGATTGTTTCGAGTTCAGCGACCTTGGCAAGAGTACCATCGTCAAGAAGGTTTTTAACAAACATGTTAATCGCCTCGTTGTCTGCCCGACTGCCCCGCGGTACCTTACCGCCTTTATACTTGCCGGTCAACACTCCCTGTGCGAGAGGCGAAAAAACCACCTGACCTATACCATATCGAGTCGATACAGGAATAACTTCCTGTTCGATGGATCGATTCAGCAAATTGTACTGCGGCTGGTTCACAACAATCCTATCCAACAAGTAGCGATCGGCGTTGCTTACAGCTTCCTCAAGTTGCGCCGCTGTCCATTCGCTGACGCCCGCATACAAGATTTTGCCTTGGCGAACAAGGTCGTCGATGGCGCGAAGCGTTTCCTCCACAGGCGCCGTCGGATCATAGCGATGGCAGTAGAAAACATCTACATACTCCAGCTTCATTCTACGCAGACTGGCGTGGAGCTGCTCCATCACATGTTTGCGAGATAATCCGCGATCGTTAGGTCCGTCGCCCATGGGAAAGAATGCTTTGGTCGTAATGAGATAAGAGTCGCGTGCGTATGCCTTTAGGGCACCGGCTATGACCCGTTCGCCCTCACCCCGCTCGTAAACATTAGCAGAGTCAAAGAAGTTAATCCCCAACTCGTACGCTTTTTGAATCGTCTTGGTCGCAGTGTTATCCTCCACGGATTTCCCGTACGTCAACCAACTTCCAAGACTGATTTCGCTAACTTTAACGCCGGCGCGGCCTAATCGTCGATATTTCATCGCCACATCCTCCTTCTTTCAGGGTTTACAGCCTCCACGCTTACGAGTGCTTCTCCAAAAACTAGCCGTCTTAGAAACCTCGCTGCGGATCTCCGCTGCATCGGCTTCTTCACGAT
>SLOZ01000376.1 GCA_007132255.1 Limnochordia bacterium
CCTGTTCCTGGAGAGCTGTCTTTATCGCTTCATAGACCTCCAACGAGCCACTGGCCACACACCCTGTGCCGGCACAGACCAAAATGTTGGCGGTTTGCTTAGCGCTGGCTGTTTGGAAGCGTTGGCGCAGGTTCTGCAGATCTTGCAACGAACGAATCATCTAAACCTCTCCTTTCTCCTCTTGCTCGAGCACATCGATGATGGTTGTGATGGCTTCGGGTGTCATTTGTCCGTAGACTTTGTCATTGATGGTGACCACAGGCGCTAGGCCGCAGGCGCCTAAACAGGAAACGGTTTCGACCGTGTACTGCATATCCTCTGTGGTGCTCTTCCCATCAATCAGTTTGACGCGCTTGCGAATGGCTTCGTATACCGGCATGGATTTCCGGACGTGACAGGCTGTACCATCGCAGACTTTGATCAGGTATTTGCCCTTGGGATTCAAGGAAAACTGGGCATAGAATGTGGCTACGCCATAGACCGAGGCTGGTGGCAGTTCTAGGGCTGTGGCTACATGGGTCAAGAGTTGTTCCGGCAAGTAGCGATACTCTGTTTGAATGTCCTGGAGAATCGGAATTAGTGCACTGGCATCTTTGCCCCATTTGGCAGCACTCTGTTCCACGAATTCGATACTGTTCTGTTCTTCCGGCTGGACGTGAATTTGGCTCATATGAAGACCTCCCATTATGGCATTTGCAGATCAGGTAGAGCTCAGCTTTTGGCTGTGAAAAAGCCACACCTCTGGCTGGCCGACCCCTTGCATGGACATGTTCTAAACGCCCCTATTTGACGCTTCAGCTGGCGGCAACGCCTATTTCAAAGGGCGTTTGGCACTGGCTGGATAGCATGCATTGTTCTGTGTGAGCCAGGGCTGCTGGTACGCTAAAAATACTGAATGTGGACGATTTTTCCCCATGATTTCAAGAGCGAAGCCAGTTCTTGGATGACCTGCTGTTTCAGGGACAACGGCAGCGGTAGATCCGGGTTTTGATGGGCTGGGTTAATGGCACCGCCTACCAAAAACGTTATCTCATCGGCCTGCATCAGTTCTGCAGCCAGACGAACGGCGCCATTGTTTTTATCAGGAACTTCCCCGGCCTTTAGATAGGACAGTGTCCGCGACAAGGTAATGATACCTTCGGTCACCAGTTCCACAGAGTCCATCGCAGCCATTGGCGGGACGTCTTCGTCCAACGTCTTCATCATACTCTCCATATCAATCTCGACGGGTTTGTCCCATTCCCGCCCGATAATCTGCGCCGTGGTGCCGCCGCAGACCACACGTTTCTGCGGCTCCTCCCAAAGCAGTCGAGCCACTACGCTGTCGTCACCGGGATTCTTGGGCGGTCCTACAGCGGCTGTCAGTGTATTTTTTTTCCGTAACCGCAGGCACATGACCGAGGTATCGTCTCTCGCCCGCCCCTGCTGAAGTGTCTGGGCTTGCTGTAGAACTCGCTGGCAGATCTCCTCGGACGATGCTTGCCGCCGGCTTAAGGCCGACACGTAATGGCCTACTTTTTCGGGAAGCCACCCAAAGTCCAGAGCCTGTCCGATACCGGAGTGGACGACCCCGTCACTCATGGCCACTAAAGTGTCACCAAGCGCTGCTGTCCAGCTCGCTTCATTGACCTGAAGATGGCCGATGGACCGGCTTCGTCGGGGGATGTCAAAGAGCTGTCCATCTCGTACGCAGATAGTATTCGGATTGTCAAACTCTGCGACGTAGACCTTGCCGGAGTAAAAGGTCTGCACAATCGTGAAGGTGGAATACGCTAGATTGCGCACTTGGCACATGGGCAGAGTCCGTCCTAACGTGTCCACCACTTCTTCCAGCGTGGCACCGCCCTTAAGCATGGTGCTGATGATCTTGGTGGTAATCGTCGCCAAGATGTTGGCCTTAACACCGCTGCCAAGGCCATCAGAGAGAACTGCAATCACGGAGTTCGGAGTGTCGGCGAGGATCACTTGATCGCCGCAGAGCTCTTCACCCGTTTTGTTCAACGCCGCGTACGCTCGTTCCACGAACACTGGCAGACCCTCCTTCACCCGCATCCGATTCCTGATCCATTAACCGCATCAACTGCGTGAGTAGAATTTTTGTTTCGCCAGTGGTCTCACCAAGTAAGCCAGCAATTTCCTGTGCGACGCGCATTTGTTTTTCGATGACTTCGCCGGCCCGCTGCAGCGTCTCGCTCTTGAGATGCTGCACTTCTTGGTCGCGTTTTTGCTCTTTGGTGATATCAATAAAGATCCCGATATACACGTCTCGGCCTTCCACAGGAAAGATGATCTGCCGGGCCGTAACGCCGTACGAATCATAGGTTTTGTTGCTGATGACCATGCGGTTTTCGTCCCGCACTCGCTCGTAATCCAAGGTCTCGATGAGCTCCGAAAGATGGCTGTCGATGATGTCTTGTTCTTTGCACTGGAACATTTTTTCCGCAGCCGGATTGACCGACAGGATTGTTAGTTCCGGATCAACAACGATGATGCCATTGGGCGTCGCCTTGATAATGATGTTCGACATGCTCTCGGCTTGGGCACGGCTGCTGGGAATGCACATGTCCAGCTGCGCCTTGCCTTGGAGTACTGCTACGGCCATTTCGCGACATGAGTCATAACCGCAAGCTCCACAGTCCAACTGGTCTTGGAGAGCCTCTTTGCCGCCTTTGGCCAAAAGCTCTTGAATTGCCGCTTCGTCCGCACGCTGGCGTTGAAATCCCGAAGCTGCAAAGCTGTTCTCCAGAGAAACGGGTTCCCATTCCGGCCGATCGTCGGTGCGATGGGTTCTGATGCGACTCATGAGCCGAGATTGACGAATGTATACTTTGTCGTAGTCGTTCCAGCCAGCACCGCCGAGACAGCCTCCTGGGCAGAGCATCAAATTGGCCCATTGGCCATGAATGTTCCCAGATTGGACCGCTTCAAGAAAGTCGATACACTCCTGGAATCCACTGATTGCCCATGTCTTGCCCTGAATATCGCTCCCCTGCCACGAACGTTCCCAACCTGCCTCCAGTGGGAATTGGCGAGCCGTCGAGCTGCCAGACACGTGAGGCTTCACCGGAACCTGCGATGTCACGTTAATGCCAATTTTGCGCAGGCCGCGGTACAGTTCTTGAAATGTCAATACTAAGTCAATATCGCCCGCCGCAGTTTGCTGTTCCCATTTTCTAGCCACGCAGGAGTCGATATACACCGTCTTGCTTCCTGGGAACCGCTGTTTTACCGAACGGCCATGAGCCAACATCGGAGAAACGGTCCCCAGCAAGTGTGGAAGTAATTTTGGGTAATGAACCTCGACTAAGCGCACCACCGCTGGGCAGGCACTCAATAAACCTGGCCGTTTATCGTCTTCCTCCCAGTAACGGGCACTGACATGCGGCACCGCCCACGCTGTCTCCTCGACACGGAAGACACCCATGCGCAGAGCCGCTGCATTAAGACGGAAGGGATCATCTCGCAGACCTAGATAGCTGGGTCCCATCAAAAATACAACAGTTTCACCTTCCGATACCCATTCCTCCAAGGTGGAAAACTCCGAAACGATCTCCTTCGATCCTTGGGGACAGACATGAGTACACAGGCCATCATAGAGACATTGCTCGTCCAAGATGCCAGCATGATCGTCGGCAAACGCAATGGATTTGAGCGGACAATACCGGATGCACTTATAACAGTCGCGGCAGTTGGTTCCGTGGGTTTCCAGGATGGACATGCGATTCCCCCCTCATGAACGTAATGACACATTATCGTGATTCTTTTCACATGTACAGTATAGCAGAGTTGAGCAGCGGCCTCAAGGCCTTTGTTATAAATTTAACAACATCAATTTTATTTTACCTAGAGGGTATTTCTCTCCGGCAGAGAACTAAAACTATGCCAAAGGGAGAGAAAGGAGACGCCATGGTTTGGTTTATTGCCTTGGCACTTCTCGGAACGTTGTTTACCGGGCCGCATCCGTACCAAACGGAACTGTTTGCTGTGGATCAAGGCAGCGCTGGTTTGTGGAGTCTCGAAGCTCTGCAGTCGCAGCGCACGTTGACGTTGAAAAAAGCCACCTTCAGAGATTGGCATGAAGGTGACTTGGTCCGGGTGACTACGGCGGGAACGTTTGTACGAGCCGTCTCCGATGAGACGGCCACAGCCGAGCGGCGGGAGCAAATGGCCACGCTGCTTAGTCGTGTTCTTCAGGAGCCGTTGGCGGAGACTGGGCCAAAAGCCGCTGCAGAAGACTTGTGACGCGCTTTTCTGCAGCCTTTGTAGCCTCAGGATCCACGCTCCATACTGCCGATAGGTGTGTGCCTTCCTTAATGTCATTCGGCAGCAGACTGACCGGAACGTCTACAGGGATTTCTTGATCGCCGATCAGTACGACAGCCGTGGTTGATTCAATGCGATCAACCACGGCTTTCCACGTTTTCGCCCGCTGATCACTCATGGTATCACCCCTTCCCCTGCCGATTGCCTTTAGCTTAATGCAATACGGCATGTTCTTTGATCCGTTTAAGCGTTGCCGGTCCTATGCCTTGAATATTGAGCAAATCGTCCCAATGTTCAATTCCATATGTATCGCGATGCTCCTCAATGCGTTGGGCCAAAACCGGTCCGATTCCAGGAATAGCCTGCAGTTGGTCAGATGAAGCATGCGAAACCCGCAGCGGAGACTGGCCCGCTGCCAGCGAACGACTTGCAGCTTGCAGCGGTTCTAATGACCAATGGGTCTCTTCAATGACCATGCGAACCGTCCCGTGCTGGGCCGTGCTCAAGACGTCCACGCCTGCCTCTGCCAGACGGTTGACAACCTCGTCGTGGGGATGTCCATAACGATTGTCTGCACCGGCCGAGATGACAGCATAGCTTGGACTCACTTGCTGAAGAAATCGCCGGGACGTACTGGTTCGACTGCCGTGATGACTCACTTTGAGGACATCAGCAGTGACGTTGAACCCCCGGTTCAGGAGCATCTCTTCCGCGGCGTATTCTACATCACCGGTAAAGAGAACATAGGTGCCATGATGACCCAGGCGAACTACGACCGAGTTGTCGTTAAGCCCGTCAAGGAAAGGCTCCGTAGGATGAAGAAACTCAACAACATCAATGTTCGGAACATGGACAGTACGACCGGCCCGGGCTAGATAGAACGGGATCCCTCTGTTCAGGAGCGTCTCGAGAAAGCGTTCGTACGTCCGTGTGGTATGAACCTGGCCATCGGCGAACACTTGCCCCACGGGGAAACGCTCCAGGACCGGAATCAGGCCGCCGATGTGATCAGCATGGGGATGTGTGGCTATGATGGTATGGATGTTTGTTATGTCCAAGCTCTCCAAAAAAGGTACAAGCTGGTCGCGACCTGCGTGCTCTGTGCCGCCATCGATGAGAATCACGGATCCACTGCTGTGTACGATCACAGCGGCATCCCCCTGTCCAACATCGACGAAATCGATGGTCAGGGCTGCCAATACGTTTGCTGTTGCCAGGACGAAAACCATCAAGACCAACGATAACAGACGTCTGTGGAGCATTGTATCGACTCCTTCCCTATGCGTTAATCGCCCGAGCATCTGCCGCCTTTACCAGATCACGAGCTAGTTCCCGATACGCAAGGGCACCGGGAACTTGTACCGACTGTTGAAAAATCGGTCGTTGATCCGCAGCACTTTCAGCGAAACGGATACTGCGGTTGATCGTATGCGGGAAAATGTGAATATCCGGGTACTCGCTGGCGAGCCGTTCGAGAATGGTACGACCATGGTTTGTGCGACTGTCGAACAAGGTCGGCAAAATGCCGGCAATGCTAAGAGCGCTATTCAGCTGTCCTTTGACCTTGTGAACCAGCTTGAGAAGAGCTGCCGTCCCGCGCAGGCTCAGGAACTCGCAGGCGACAGGGATAATCACTTGATCCGATGCCGCCAGAGCGTTCAGCGTCAAAAGTCCCAAGGAAGGTTGGCTGTCAAGGAGGATGAAGTCATAATCGTGGCGGACAGCATTCAAGATACGCGTCACCCGTCGCTCCCGGGCCACTGCGTTCATGAGGTGAAACTCCACAAGCGATAGGTCCAAATTGGCAGGAAGCAAATCGGGACCATATTTTGTCGCCAAACGAACATCCTGAGGCGACACGTCCCGCAAAAGGCATTGGTACATAGTTGTCTGGAGCTCATCGGGTTCATGACCCGAATACAGCGTTAGGCTGGCTTGTGGATCTAGATCCACCAACAGGACGCGCTTTCCGGTATCGGCCAAGGCCACTCCCAGATTAAACGTCGTGGTGGTCTTGCCTACACCGCCCTTTTGGTTTGCCATTACGATAACATCAGTCATAGGCCATCCCACCCCGCTTCGTCGCTGTCGAGAATGCAGAGAACCGTAGATGGCGGCTCCCTAACGGTTAGAATCAAAAGGAGAGTCGAAACTTTCCTGCATTTGCCACAGCATCTGGTTGCGTGCGCTCGGGTGGCCATCGTGAATCGATGCCCCGTACGCCTAACA
>SLOZ01000256.1 GCA_007132255.1 Limnochordia bacterium
CATTCTTACCACCCTCCAGAGCTACTGGAGGGTGGTTTTCATGTTAGTCACCGGGCTTAATAGCCAAGGTCCGGGGTTACTAGGTTTTTCAGAGCCTTCCCTTCGCGAAACCGCTGCCAATTGTCGAAGAAAATCTGCAGCCCGCGTTCCACGTGGTAAGGCGTCTGACCGCTGTTATGCGGTGTTAAAACAACATTGTCAAGTTCCCAAAGTCGGCTTTCAGTGGGCAGCGGTTCCACCGCCGTTACATCCAAAGCTGCCCCAGCGATGCACCCGGTCTCGAGCGCTTCGACTAAATCAGGTTCAGGCATCAACGAACCGCGCCCTACGTTGACTACCACGGCGTGTTTTGGCAGCATTTGCAGCCGACGAAGAGGCAGCATGCCCGCTGTGGCCTCCGTATGTGGCAGTGAGCAAACCAAAAAGTCCAGCTGCGGGAGTACGTTTTCCAGTTCCGTCCACGGGTACACGGCATCGACCCATTCATCCGCTTCTGAAGGACTTCGACGAATGGCAGTTAGCTGGCAGCCGAAGACCTTGAGGCGCTTGGCCGTTTCTCTTCCAATGTCTCCGTAACCTAGAAGGCCGACGCGGCTTCCGTAGAGTTCGCCAAAGGAATACGGCCACTTCCACTGCCGCTGTTTTTGGGCATCTCGTGCCTTGTGCAGGCCGCGCGTGAACGAGATCATCATCCCGATGATCTGCTCGGCGATATTAGGTCCAAAGATTCCTGAACCATTGGTCAAGATCATTTCGGGATTGCCCCATGGCACCCCCAACACACCTTCCACCCCAGCATAGGCGGTCTGCAGCCACTTCATCGATGATGCGTCCCTTAACAGCGCTGGTGGAACAAAACCCAATCCCACATGGGCGCTGGAAATCATCTCAGCTGCTTCGTCTTTGCTGCGGCTGACCATCAAATTGGCGCCTGTTTCCGCAGCGATCCGATCCAACCACTGAGGCGTTAACTCATCCCAAACAACGAGTAGATTCAAGTACGGTCACTCCTATCCTTCTCGGGCATCTAAGGTCTGCGTTTTCTTCGATCAAGATTTAGTATTCTGTGTCAAATCATTCGTGATTCAACGACGATTGCCTGCCTGTAATCGAAAAAAACAACAGAAATACAAAACGTTGTGCGATGCCTTGCTCACAACGCAGGTCTTTGTCTACGGGAGCAGTATATTTGGACGCCGAATTCGAAAGATCGTAGTATCGTCCGTTCCTTCCACCGTTACTTCGGGTCGCGAGCGAAAGTCTGGCTCAATAACTCGCGGCACTGGATAGGGCGGCTGAACGGGTTGAAGGCTTGGAATAGAGACACCATGCCACTGATCACGGGATTCGCCAGTCCAACTGAGACCGTCTGGTTCCCAAACGATGATGTCGGGAACATGGTTGAGAACCGCAGCAGGAACATCTGTTCTTCCTTTGACATAGGCCAGTTGAATGCTGCTGCCTGTGGCGTCTGCCAGTACATAGGCTAAACGCGCGCCAGAGGATTCCCACGCCAGCGCAGTGACGGTCCCCTCGACTGGCAGGCGCCACGGATCACGCCCGCGGCCGTAGCGATCCAACAGCCAAATTCCCCGGCGGCCCGAATCATCCCTGCCGGCTACAGCCAAGTATTGGCCGTCCGGATTCCAATGGGCCGCCGATACGTCAGTGAGATGCTCCGCCCATGTTCTCGGCTGTTCCAGCTGTGCGTCCCAAATCTCCAGAGTCGCAGCTGAAGCGCTGTCGTCCAAACTTAACTGATAACGTCCTAACGGGTCCTGAACCAGCGTCATGCGAGCTTCCGGCGTTGTTCGCCAAGCTTCCCCTACCTTCGGTGTCCAATAGGATGCGGCTTGCTCCTGCAGACGGGCTTGCCGGGCCTCCTCGTCTGGATGGGAACGGAACCAGGCCAGCGGCAGCTCCCCGGGCTCTAACTGCCGCAAAAAGTCCATGGCGTAGACTGGGCCCATCGGGTCAAAACCAGCCTCCACTGCCAAATCCATCCCCAAAGCATCCGCTTCAAACTCGGCCTCCCGGCTCCATCCCGATTGTGCCATCTCAACAACGACGGCTCCGGCCGTGCGTACCGCCTCATGATTATACAAATCAAAAAAGATAAGACCGAGTTCGATCAGTAAGGTCAATCCCATTTGGCGGGCCAAAGCCTGAACACCATGTCGTTTTTCCACGTGCACTATTTCATGGCCGAGTATAGCCGCGACCGCTTGCGGATTGCTATCCATTAATTGAAGCAAACCTCGAGTCAAAAACACATAACCACCGGGCAGCGCAAAGGCGTTCACCACAGGTGTGTTGAGAATCGTCAATGTGTAGTTCACATCACGCCGCTCGGCCACTGCCACCAAACGTTGAAAGATTTCATCGACGACTAGGTGCTGCTCAAAGGGCAAGAAATACTCGCCGCCATACTGCTGGATTACCTGTTCGGCCGCTTGCTCGCCAATGCTCTGCTCAAAGGTATCGAGCTTGACTTGATCCTGTTCGGCAGCGATCACAGCCGGGTGGCTAACAACAACGAGCATACTGAAAACCAGTACCCAAAGATAATTTAGCCATTTGAAACGAGAAATGCTAATCATTCGGGATCCACCTCCAAGTGGCCAGAACGTCCTCAAGCATAGGGCCAAGGTGTTCCGCAGTTTCCGAAGCCACACTTACACTGACTAGGTGATCTCGATACAACGTGATGACGCGGGTTTCGAACACTGGTTGACTAGCCGCTGTTTGGTAGCTGTACGACAACATAAGCCCGGCGAACCCGCCTACATCCAACTCCAGCGGTTGCTCACGGATGGCGAAATTGGCCAATCCCCAAGGAGAATCGTAGATGGCGACAATTCTATCCGCTGCTTCTTGGACATCTTTGTACTGGGCTTCCACCACCTCAATGTACAGGGCCGCTGCACTATCCGTTGCGTGATATACCTGTAAGTTGGCCTCACTGCGCGCAACCTGCAGGATCCAACCGGAGGGCAAATGGAATGAAAACAGCCCAAAAGGTCCCGAAGTGGGCTGCACGCCAGCGCCGGCGGGACGTATAGGCAGTAGTACTAGAACCAAAATCCCAGCTAGGACCGTGGTCGTCCGCAGAAATGTCGGACACCATCGCAAGAGAGATAACTCCTTTCCATACTGTCAAAACCGTTCATGTGTAACAGCAGCGAACTAAGACCACACGTCTGGTCGTTTAACAGAGCTTGTTGATATCGAATACTGCTTGGTTTACAGCCGGGTCATGCGTGGAGTCGTCAGCCTTTGGCGCTGCAACGGTGTTGGTAACCTAACCCCATTGTTACACTCACTAAACCAAAAAAACCTCGACAAAAAGTTGGTTAATCGGTTAAAGCTTCGTTAGTCGACCACGAAATTCCTGCTTGGCGCTAACGGCAAAACCTCAGCGGGGACTTGGAGATCGCGATAATGAAAGAGCACAATCTGTCCACCGACAGCCGAATCATCGACGTTTGCATCCGCAGTCTCAATGATCGCATGTGGCAGCCGCAAGCTGTGCAGACGTTTGCGAATTTGACGAGCACTCAAACCCTGAAACTGCGGAAATTTCTGATCAAGGGTAGAACTATCCAACCACCGCTGGACCTCGTTTGAGGCATCTTCAAGTTCGAGCTCCACAGGCAGTGGCTGCGTTCGGTGGTTCACCCGAAAATCCACACCGAGACGACCTTGGAGCTGCTTTTTCGGTACAAAGTCGGCATAGTCTAGGAGCAGAGGATACAGTTGTACCGAGCTGTGCCCTCGCAGGTGCAGACGATGCTGCCGCCACCACCTCGCCAAGTGGCTGTAAAATCGGAATGGACTGCCGCCATTGGCTGCAATCAGCCAGGGCAACGAATACTGAAAGCGACCAGAATTGTAATACCGCTCCACAAGGTCCTCCACAACGTGGAGATGCTGCAGATCTTCGACATCAAGCCACGGCGAAGCAAGAATCTCGTACGGTGGGTGTTCTTGAAACACATAGCCTAGGTGCCCGGCCTCCTCACGGAGCTGCGAACCTCGCAGGAACTTGAGAAACCCTAGGTGGATTTTCGTTGGCTGCAGGTTATAGACGGCATCGAAGGAACGGCCAAACGTTTCGAGGGACTCGTGCGGCAGGCCGGCAATGAGATCCAGCATGACGCGGATGGGCGTCTTCCCTTGCCGAAGCGTTGTGACTGTCCTGTATAAACGTTGTAGATCACTTCTTCGTTGAACCCCAGTCAACGCTTGCTCGGACGTGGATTGGACGCCAATCTCCAGCTGAAAGCGATGGGGCGGTGCCTCCAAAAAAGCATCCACCAGTTCGTCTCGCAGGGCATCACCGGTGATCTCCAACTGAAAACGCGTCTTAGTGGCCTGCTTAGCCATCCAACGAACTAAGGTCAGTGCCCGTTCCGGGTGGGCATTGAAGGTGCGATCAACAAAACGGATCTGTTTGGGCTGCAAATTCAACAACCGCTCGAGATCCCGGAAGACACGTTCCAGCGGAACAAACCGAACAACCCCTGACAGCGATGATAGACAAAAACTGCAGCGGTATGGGCAGCCGCGGCTGGCCTCGTAATAGAGGACTTTACTCTCTAACTGATCCAGCGAACCGCCGTACGGCGACGCAAGCTGGCCCAAATCCATCTGGTACGGTTCAACACGGGCTCTGTCGTCAGTACCCTTATACACTACGCCCGGAACAGTATGAGCCCATTGCTCCGGAGCTTGGTCCGCTGCCAGTTTCGTCAACAACTGCCGCAGCGGTTCTTCACCTTCACCTCGTATAATAAAGTCTACGGCCGGTGAACGAATCAAATGTTCCTGGACATCATAGGATACTTCGGGTCCTCCCAAGACGATGGTGACAGCCGGGAGAACGCTCTTGATGTCCGATACAAGTTTTTGCACCATGTCCCAGTTCCAAATGTAACACGATATACCCAACACATCCGGCTTCGCGTCCACAATCTGTGAACGAATCAGCTGGAGCGGCTGGTTGATGTTAAACTCGGCAATTTCCGTGTTGGGAAACAAACCTTTGACATATTCGCGCAGATAGCGAACCGCCAAGTTCGAATGGATATATTTGGCATTAATGGAAACAAGCAATGTCTTCAAAACGCGTCGCTCCTACTCATAACGTCTACTTAAGGGCATACTCATACAGCGCGGCCCACCTCGCCCGCGTACGAGTTCGGAGCCTTCGATCTCGATGACCTCGACACCGTGTCGCTGCAAAACACGGTTGGTAGCCTGGTTACGATTATACACAATGACAACCCCAGGGGCTACAGTTAAACAATTCGTACTGTCACCCCATTGTTCGCGGGCAGCCGTAATCGGATCACCATCGCCGGAGTGAATGATCTCCACGTCAGGTAGTCCCAACGCTTCCGCCAAGGCTCGCCGCAGCGAATCCACCATCTCGGCTTTAACGCGCCCACCAGCGCCGCGAGTCAGCCGATAAACCTTCACTTGCTGGCTGATTCCGGGATAGATTAAGAACTTATCGCGATCGACCATAGTAAATACCGTATCCAAGTGCATGAACGACCGGCGGGCTGGGATTTGGATGACCAAGATCGTGTCTAGAGCTTCCTGATCCACCAACAGCCTCTGGGCTGCCGTCTCGATGGCTTCCTCTGTGGTCCGTTCACTGAGGCCGATACAGATGGCGCGTTCGTCGAGAACGAGAACGTCGCCTCCCTCTAGACCTGTGGGCAGAGCCTCCTCGAACCAACGGCCCATACCCTGCTCCTGGAACAGTGGGTGATGCCGCTGAAGCATACCCAAAAAGATGGTTTCCCTTCGTCTGGCCAAGCTGAACATGGAGCTTACCAAAAGTTTGCTGCCGATCACGGCACCATGGTCCCGCGTGAAATAGGTACTGGGCATCGGATCCAGGTAGAAAGGATAACTATCTGCTGTCAGGTCACTTAAGGTCCGATAGGTCTTAAACTGAGCGACATCCTTCTTAGCCAAGCCAGCTGTAAGCATGTTCAAGGTACTCTTATGCGGAAGCTGGAGCAGATAATCATGGACAGCCTTGCGCACATCCGCATGGAAGAGCCGCGTATATGCCAAGTGGGCCTGGATGATCTGCTCTTTAACCGATGGAACCCGGAAAATATCCTCGAGGAGATCAAATAGATAATGCACTTGAGTGCCTCGGTGCCGCAGAACCTGAGCAAACCCGTCATGTTCTTCCTGGGCCCGTTTTAACCAGGGAATTTCATCGAACAGCAGATCTTCCAAATAGCGAGGCACAAGGTTCTCTAATTCATGACCGGGGCGATGAAGCATCACACTCGTGAGTGGATGAATCTCCGACGTGACTTGCCACACTGGGATCACTCCTAAATAATTAGTATACCGGAACAAGAGCCTCTGGAGAAGGCTCTTGTTGGAACGAACAACGGTTTTTCAATCGGGGATC
>SLOZ01000211.1 GCA_007132255.1 Limnochordia bacterium
CGGACCGCAAAACAAGAGGAGAGAAATCCCTCTACCAGGGATTTCTCCGGCCACAACGACGGAAAATCTCAGTCGGAACAGAGAAAATCAACACCTTCCTAGCACATGAGAGTGACAGTTACTGTCGACAACAAAACGTCTATGGCCCATCGTTTTCCAACGCATCGGCCTTTGCTGGCGCGCCTCCTGCTCTCAAAAAAATCACTCATACACCTTTGCGGTTAATCTTCCAAAATGCCGGGACCATAGGGAACAAGGCGCAGAGCGGCGTAGTGCGAGTTCCAGAGGCTGTGATCACCGGTCTCGCTGATGCGTGTCCACAAAAGCTTACACATGTGACGTAGTATCTCTTCGCAGGCAGGGTCAGCAATCCGATTCACCATTTCGTCGCGATCTGCAATCAGATTATACAACTCGGAACGGTCGAAGCCATTGAAAACGAATTTCCAATCGTGATCCCAGACTACGCGTTGGGTGATCAACATCCGTCCACCGCTGTACTCGGCGTAACCTTGTTGGAACTGTTCTTCCTGGTCGGGTTCGGAAAGGACGGCGGCGAACGAGCTGGAATCCGGATGATCGAATGGGTCACAATCGGTCAGCTCGAGAAGTGTCGGGCAGACATCGTGAAGTCCGACACGGGCGGAGGTGACTTGGTTTCTGCCAATACCGGGTCCAGATAGGATTAGTGGAATATTATACGCCTCTTCACCGGCGTGAAAGTTCTTGCAGTAGAGTCCATGAGAACCCAAGAACTCGCCGTGATCGGTTGTCAGAATGACAATTGTGTCCTCGCGCTGGCCGGAGGTTTCCAGGAAGTCCAGTACCCGACCCAGCTGGGCGTCAATGTCTGTGACCGAACCCCAGTAACAGGCAATGGCCTCTTTGCGTTCTCTGCGGGTCATATTTTTCCACGGAGCGCCAGCGAGTTTATAGACATACGGCCTGCCTTCCATAGAGTCATCGACGCTGTTCGGCAGCTCGATACTGTCAACATCATATTGGCGGAAGGACTCTTCGCTGCAGACAAATGGGTCGTGCGGTTCCGTCAAGCTGATGAAACAACACCAAGGGTCTGGATTTTGCGATCTGTTCTGAAGGTAACCCAGCGCTTCGTCAACGGCGATGCTGAACATGCGCTTGGACTGATCGGCGGCGGTGACACCGTAAAGCAGCGTTTTCTCGTAGCCTTCTGGATGTTCATTGTAGTGAGCTAACAGATACTGGCCGTGATCCACTCGCTGTTCGGCGAGCCGCTTCGTGGCCGGTGCTTCAAAAACAGTGGACTCCTGCCAGCCGAACTGCTCCAGATCCAGACTGCGCTCGATATGCCATTTGCCAAAATACCCTGTCTGATAACCTTGTTCGGTGAGTTTCTGTGCCCAATGGGGTTTGTCCGTGCGCAAACAAGCTTGATCGTCATCGACGGTGTGCGTGACTACAGTTACTCCATGGTTGTGCGGAAGCAGGCCAGTCATAAGGCTGGCGCGGGCCGGAGAACAGACCGCATTGGGGGTGTACGCCCGCGTAAACTGCATACCGTCCCGGCAGAGGCCGTCAATGTGCGGAGTACTACATGGATGGCTGGGGCGGACTACATCGGCCCGCAATTGGTCACACATGAAGAACAGGATATTGGGTTTCCGGACATTTGGTTTCGTCAAGGTGCTCGCTCCTTTGGCGTGATGATGCTGGCATGGTGCTGGCGAATGAGGAATGAGCAATAAGCAATAAGCAATAAGCAATAAGCAATAAGCAATGAGCAATGGGCGATGGACATTGAACAACGAAGGATTTTACCGTCACAGCGTCGCAGGCCCCCGTTGGGGCATCCCATTCATTCGAAAAGATCTGCTCCAATTCTCTTGTTCCCGGCATGTTTCCAGAAACCCTTCTCGAAAACGGGATCGCAGCGAAATCGCTTTGGTGGATTTTGACCTGGTATATGGGAGAAAGTGGAAATTGATTTGGCGGATTTTGACCTGGTATGTGGAAGGAAATGGAAAGCTGCGAAAGTAATAGAAACAAACAACGTCCTTACTGGTCAAGGTTTGGTTTTCGATGCACTTCGAGCAGAAGGAGATCCTGGACGCTGTCGCGCAGCCGCAGAATAAGCCCATACACTTCGGCCATGTCGCGTAATTCTCCAAGGACGCTCGTTGTGCCATCTTCCCTCAGTTGAACCGTGACGCCCTCGACAAAGTCTTCCAACCCATCATCTAGGTGTTCTCCCACAAGCACCTTGATCTGCCAACAGCGACTCGGTGAATTAGCAGTTTGGTAAGGCCTGTCCACAAAGATTCACCCCAATTCCACGTAGGTTTGCACTAAGTCCAGCCGGCCGCCGGCGAGGGCGTGTCTGGAAGTCAGAAATGACATCGGGGTCAACCCATGAATCTTTCACGAAACAGTCTTTTGAGAGACGTCCTTGAGCCCCTGACGATTGGTGCTAGTGCTGGCGCTGGTGCTGGCGCTGGCGCTGGTGCTGGTGATGGCGTCGGACAGGTATCGTTCCAACGAACCCGCTTTTTGGCGCAGCTTGTCAATGGACGGTGTCGGCACACCGGATTGGTTAACGAGATGCTGAAACTCTTCGTCGAGAGCAATCATTTCGGCTGCCGCATTGCGGATATGGCGGGCACCACCGATATCCAGCAGCGGGGTGTTCATCACTCTTTGGAACAAGGGGACCACAAGAATGTTCGGTATATACAGGAGAAACTTCAGTTTGCTTGGCTCAACGGGGTAATCTAACTTGGTCAAGGCCCGGACTCCTTCCCGGATTCCGTTCATGGCGTGTGTGATTAGGTGGCGGTTTTTCGCCAATTCGTAGTTGCATCCGTTGGCTGCATAGACGGCATAACTCAAGGGAACGGCCAACGCCACATGGTATTTCTTCCAGGCATCAATATTGCGATTCAAAGAGACACCGATGCCTGCCTTTTCGAAGGCTGTCTGCAGCGAACGCAGACGCTCCGTGATCTTGCCATCGAGCTCACCGAAGGTCATCGTTTCGGCGAGCATGTAATCGACGACATGCCCGCTGCGCTCGCCGCCGGCATTGGCGTGTCCCATCAATACGCGGTCACGCCCCAGAGCTGCCACCATCGCGTCCGGACCTTCGGCTGTGTTGTTCATGAAGACAAACGCGGGAATTTTCCTGTTTACTCGCAGGGCATTCAAAGCAGACTGCAACTGAGTTTTCTGTACCAAGACTAGGCAGATGTCATAGTGCTCTTCTGCGGGCATTGCATCAACGACGGGTACTTGGGTTACCGATTCCTGGCCGGTTTGAAAGTGCCGCAGGACGACTCCGTGTTCCTGGAGCTGCTGGTAGCGAGTGCCTCGGGCGACTAGGGTTACTTGGCTTCCTGCTTCCTGTAGTTTGGCGGCATAGATACTTCCCAGAACGCCGGCACCAAAAATCAAGATCTTCATGTTCGAGTTCTCCTTTGGTAGGCTGTGGTTTGGAGCAGCAGGGCAGGACCGTGATTCAGCCCGTCTGCGCTCAATGCCTGACCCAACTGCATTGTACTTCATGTTCCTATCGATTAACCCTACCAAATGGTAGGGTTTTGGAGACCAAAGGAGAACCTACCGTTTTCCATATTATGGGAGACAGTATAGAGCGGTGTGCTTGGTCGTTGGAGGAATGGATAATCGCGTTGCCGAATTCGGTACGAAAGAGCCAGTTTGGTAACTAACGCAGCAATTCGCTGTGTCCCTCGCGGAACAGGAGGTGCCAAGGTGAACGAGCATGTACTGCAGACCAAAATCAGTATCCCGCCGCTGCCCCGCAGTTTGGTGGTCCGGCAGAGTCCAAAAGGTGGTGCATCCGATGCCAACGAAGTCTTCGGCGCCGATCAGCAGCTTACACTTGTGGCTGCACCAGCCGGTTATGGCAAGACTACGTTTGCTCGGCAGTGGATTCGCGGTGCTGAAGGGCGCTGTGCTTGGTATGCGTTGGAGGAGTCTGACAATGATCGCGAACGTTTTTGGGTGTACTTAATCGCCGCTTTGCGCAGGATTCGCGGTGATGTTGGGCGGGCAACGCTCGCTGTGATCCAATCCACGGGTCTGTTAGGTGACGATGCCGTGGAAGCCGACGCATTCTTGGTACCGCTGCTCAATGATCTCTTTGCGTCAGACGAGCGCCTTATCTTGGTTCTCGATGATTACCATCTCATTGAGAATCCCAGGATCCATAAGGACATGGAATTTTTCTTGGAACACGGGGGTACGGGACTCCAATTGGTGGTGACGACCCGTTCGGAACCTCCGTGGCCATTGGCTCGTTGGCGCGCCCACGGCCGCGTTCGTGAAGTCCGGCAGCCGCACTTGACGTTTTCTTTGGGCGACACTGAAGAGTTTCTCAAGCAGCGTATCCAGCCTCAGCTTACGGACGAGCAGGTTCGCGCTGTTCACGATAGAGTGGCCGGATGGGTCACCGGCCTGCAGTTGGCAGCATTGTCGTTGGCCGATCAAGCAGACGTCGATCGCTTCCTAACGACGTTCGTCGGCAGTCATCGGCATGTCCTGCATTTTCTAACTGAAGAAGTGTTGAAGGGTGTGTCTTTGCGGATGCAGGGATTCCTTCGCGAAACGTCTCTGCTGGATCGCTTGTGTCCAGACCTGTGCCGCATGGTTACGGGCTGTGAGGACAGTGCTGCCCTCCTGCACAAATTGGAACGGCGCAATTTGTTCATTATTCCGTTGGACGACGAGCATGGCTGGTATCGCTATCATCCGCTGTTCGCCGATCTCCTGCGCCAACAGTTGCGGCGCAGTGAACCTGAGGCCGCGATCCGCGTTCATCACCGAGCAGCGGCTTGGTATGCAGCGGCTGGGGAACCCGGTGAGGCGCTGCGACATGCACTGCGAGCCCATGATGATCACGTCGCCGTCGCTATGTTGGCGGAGCATTTGGAGACCATTCTCGCCACCGAAGGACCGGATATTGTGGTGCAGAGCCTTGCAGAACTGCCCGCCGATGCCTTTGGCCAACTACCGGAGCTGGCCCTCCAACGGGCCTGGTTTCACCTGGTGCATCGCGGCAAAGAGCAGGCTTGGCAGTGTATCTCGGCGGCCCAGACAGCGGTGGCCCAAGCTGGCCAATCGCAGGCCCGGCTGCACGGGATCTTAGCAGTGGTGACGGCCTACTACCACATTTATGCCCATGATTTCGCAGCAGCGCTTCAACAGGCCGATCGGGCCCTAGAACAACTGCCGGATGACGATCAGTACTGGCGGTCCAAGGTGGCTATTATCGCTGGTGACGCGCGGCTGTTTGCCGGTAAGCCGCAGGCGGCGTACGATCGTTATTATGAGGCGTACCGGCTCAACCAGACCCATGGTTATCTCTACCTGATCCTGAGCTCTGGCTTTAAAGTGGCCAGCAGCTTGCTCTTCGCCGGTAAACTGGTCGAGGCCGAAGCCGTGACTCGCCACCTGCTGGGTCTTGCCAAGGTGGAAGGTTTTGCTCGCGTGCCGCGCGTAGGTCTGTTGTGGACACTCTTAGGAGAGCTGCTGCGCGAACGGGGAGATCTGGACGAGGCCCTGCGCTGCATGGAACGGGGGCTGTTCATCAGCCATTCCGAAAAGCCTTCCTTGGGCTGGAACTATCTGTTCCGTTTGGCCGTGGCGTATTCGCGCGGGGATTACCAGGATGCTGCCGAGGTCATGAATAAGTTGGAGCAACTGCATCGGGCTGTGAGCCTACCCCACTTTATCGTTGTGCCTGCCCTGACCTGGAAAGCACGCTTTTGTTTGCAGACGGGTCGGATCCAGGAAGCCCAGCAGAGCTTGGCCTCGCTGCAGCTTTGCGAGCTGGATGAGCCGACACCAGGCTGCGAACAAGCCCTGCTGCTGCAGTTTCGTTGTCGGATGCGATTAGGAGAAGAGCTTTCTAAACATGCCGCGAATGTGGTTGAACGGATTCGCCATCAGGCCGAGCTCGGTCACCACATACCAGTCCTGTTAGACGCTATGTGGATGCAGGCTGAGCTGGCTGAATATCTGGGTGACGGCCCCACTGCTGAACAGTACCTTTGGGAAGGGCTCAAGATCGCCTGGAACAACGGGTACTACCAGTCGGTGTTGGATGCAGCAGAGCCGCTCAAAGCCGTCTACCAGCGACTCCAAGGAGCCAGACTGTCTGATTCTGAGGGCAATCTGGACGGATTCGCAGGCTATGTCAACGGAGTCATGACCACTGTTTTGGGTTTCGAGGGGACAGGGCAGGGGTTTGTGGCGGAGAGAGAGTCGCGGCAGGCTTTGTTTAGACAGCCAGGGTTGGCCGGTGGTAGTCATGAGGACTTGGTGGAAGAACTAACGGCGCGAGAATTGGAGGTTCTCCATTGTCTGGCTGCCGGCTTGTCCAACACCGAGATCGCGGAGCGGCTTTTTATCTCGCCGGGAACG
>SLOZ01000084.1 GCA_007132255.1 Limnochordia bacterium
ATTTCCTGCCGCCGGAAACCTGCACCGTGCTGTCGGAGCTTTACCAGAATACCGATCGCATGCCACCTGAAGATTTTGCGCAACTGCTTGCGGGCCACGTGGACGATGGTTGGCGAGAACACTTCGCTGCGATCGACGAAGAGCCGATGGCCAGTGCCTCGGTGGGCCAGGTCCATCGAGCCCGGCTGCGCGGAGGAGCGCCCGTGGTCGTCAAGTTGATCAAGAAAGATTTTGCAGCGGGATTTCGCAAAGACGTCCGCACCGTTACACGGCTGTTCAGAGTTTTGACCTTTGTGTACCCGCGGCTTAAGAAGGTAGCAGATCCCCTGGGGCTCTTGGAGATGATCGAGAACGATACCTTAGCCGAATTGGACTTAACTAATGAGATCACTAACCAGATCTTACTTCGAAACATCTGTGAGCGGCATCGTCACGAAGTTGATTTGGACGACCTCGGGTTTCCCAAGACCTACCCGGAGCTATCGAACACCAATGTTTTGGTGACGGAGGCCATTGCTGGAACCACGCTGGAAACTCGCTTGGAACGAGGAGATTTGGAATATCAACACCTGAAGAATTTGTTCCGTCTGCACGGATTCTTTATGTTTGGCATCGGTGTGTTCCATGGCGATCTTCATCCTGGCAACGTAATCCTGGATGGCGATCGCCTCTACTTCGTGGACTGCGGTGCCATTGGCCGGGTGTCGGACAAACTGCGCCGGGGACTATTCCAGTTCATGAAGCACCTCAGCAATAATGATTTTCCCAACTGCGCTGCTGCACTGCGCACTATGTCGGATCGTGAGATCTCGGACAGTCGCTACAAGGTGTTTCGGCCCAAGCTGTTGAACTTGTACAAGGACTTTCCCGGGAAGACCGTCTCGGAGGTCAGTTTGACTGAGCAGATGATGTACACAATTAAGCTGGGTGTTCATCACGGCATGAGCTTTGAAAAAGGGATGTTCCCCATCATCAAGAGTTTGATGTACATTGATGGTATGGTACTGCGCTGCAATCCTCAGGCCATTCTCATGGAGGATATGCAGGAGTTTATTCCCCAGCTCGAGGAGTTTGTTGGTTAGCGTTTTTGCTGAAGACGCGGTGGGTTTTTGGTATTCTGAGTAAGTGGTTCTTGGGAGAGGTGATGGAGTCGATGCAGAAACGAGTTGTTATCGTAGGTGCTGGTCCCGGTGGACTCGGTGCCGCTATGCTGTTGGCCAGTGCCGGTTGTTTGGTGGATGTTTTTGAGAAACAACCTTATGTGGGCGGTCGTACATCTGGCTTTGAACAGGACGGCTTTTGCTTTGATCTCGGTCCGACCTTTCTGATGATGACGTATATTCTTCACGAACTATTCCAACTGAGCGGTCGACGTTTGGAAGACTACATGACCCTACAGGAAATCGATCCGCTGTATCGACTGATCTTCCACGATGGACGAGAATTTCTGCCTACCAGGCAAGCAGCTCAAATGAAGGCTGAGATGGAACGGCTGTTTCCAGGGAGCTATCAAGGATACCAGCGGTTTTTAGACGTAGAAAGTCAGAAGTTCACGCGCTTGGTTCCTAGACTGCGCGTGCCTTATAGTTCTTGGAGGGACCAACTAAACTGGCAGTTCTTCTCGTCGCTGCCCACCCTAGATGCCCATCAAAGTCTCCACACCAAGCTGGGTAGATATTTCAGCGATGAAGACCTTAGGATGGCTTTCACATTCCAAGCGAAGTATCTCGGTATGTCACCTTGGGAATGCCCTGGAACATTTAGCATGATCCCATATATGGAACATGCCCGTGGTATCTACCATGTTATGGGCGGGCTTCAGCAAATCACACGCGGTATGGCCAAGGCCTTCGCCGAAGACGGTGGTCAGCTGCACCTTTCGACAGCGGTCCAGGAAATCTTGGTCGAAAAAGGGCAGACGACAGGCGTCCGATTGGAAAATGGAGAGATCGTGAAAGCCGATGATGTGATCATCAACGCAGATTTCGCCCATGCCATGACACATCTGGTCAAGCCGGAAAAGCGCCGTAAATATACGGATGAACGATTGCGGCGCAAAAAGTACTCCTGCTCCACATTCATGCTCTATTTGGGATTGGACACACTCTATGATGTGCCACATCACAATGTTGTGTTTGCCGAAGACTACCGCAAGAACGTGGAGGAAGTGGCCAAAGGAAGAGCTCTGTCAGCCGATCCTTCGATCTACTTCCAAAATGCTTCTGTGACCGACCCAAGTTTGGCTCCGGCTGGACAATCGGCCCTTTACATACTGGCCCCGGTGCCCAACAAGACCAGCGGGATTGCATGGGACAAGGAACTGTCTCAATACCGCGATGTTGTTTTGGATACGCTTGAACGCCGAGCAGGGCTGAAAGACCTGCGCAGCCATATCGTCACAGAACGGGTATTGACACCGGACCACTGGGAACAGGAGCACGCGGTGTTCTATGGGGCCACCTTCAGCTTGGCCCACAACATTGGTCAAATGCTGGTGTTTCGGCCGCACAACAAGTTTGAAGAATGGGAGCATTGTTACTTAGTGGGAGGTGGTACCCATCCCGGCAGCGGGCTGCCAACCATCTTTGAATCGGCGAGGATTTCAGCTAAGCTGATCTTGGAGAGCTACGGTCAAACACTGAACGCAGCGGACAAAGCCAACCATTGACGGAGAGTCGATGGTTGGCTTTGGTTTGCATATTGCACACAGTTCGGTGGTGCGAGTGGAGGACAACACTTCAAACGACGGTTACGCTTGTGGGGAGCACTTTCACGGGCTGAAACCAGGTTTGCGATCTGCAAGCCATGCAGCAGGTCTGAGCAGTCCTTGGATTGGGGTAGAACTAAGAACCGGTGAACGCAAAGGCCCCCCTTTAAACGCTTACCGCCGACTTAATTCTTCATACACCTCGTTGTAGTACAGAGCGTTTTCCACCGGCGTGTTGGCAGGAATGTGGTTGCCCACGGCCATGAAGAACCCGGGGCAGTCTTTGCCAATGGCCATACAGCGGGCAACCTCCTGCCGAATTTCGGCTTTCGTCCCGCTGAGAAGGACACGCGTGTCGGCATTGCCGATGAAGACATGGGTTTGGCCATACTTGTCCGCGATGTACTGCATGTCGGTGGTGGGTTCCATGACGAATCCGTGCACCCCAGTGGCTGCGATATCGTCGACAAACATAGTAAAGGTTCCGTCGGAAGTGAACAAGATCTTCTTGCCGCTGTCGAGCAAGGGCTGGAAGAAACTTTTGTAGTTGGGGAAGACGAACTGGCGATACCATGCGGGATTGAGCATGGGTCCTGATGTCCAAACGATATCATCATGGACCATGACTACGGGCACGTCGCTGTCTGCCAGGGCATCGAAGTACTGCTGAATCCAAGAAGCGTAACGGTTGGCCACCTGACCGAACCGGGTCATGTCGGTACCGGCTCCCAACAGCAGCATTTCCCAGCCGAAGATCTCAATCAGTCCAGAGAACAATGTTATATAGATCCCGCTCATATTGACGGCATCAGGGCTTGCCGCACACTGCCTTTGGTAATGCGCCTCGAAGTCACGAATCAACTGCGCTCGGTCTTTGGTCCCGTAGACCTCCCAGGGGTCGAAGGTCAGCACTTCTTCGGGTGTGCGGAAAGGACAGCTGGTATCGCTACGGTAGTCCACTCCGCCGGCTGCATAGACGGCATGACCCATGTCGGTACGCAGTTTGTCCAAGGCTGTGCCGCTTACCAGTGTGCTCCACACAAGATCGTAGTTCCAAGCTCGGCGAAATTCGTCACTGGCGTGCTGGCGAACCGATTCGGGCGAAAGCGCATCCACAGGGAGTCCGGTCACCGCACGGACCAGATCCCAATGGGCGTCAGCGGAGTATTCGGTTCGCGGCACGCGACTGGGCATCTCGAGATTGAGAGCGGCAAGGCCATCGCTATATGACATTGTCATCCACCTTTCGGATTCTTTTTGTCATGATCCAGTTCCTGGCGAGTTTGACGCTATGCCATCGTTAGCGCCAGTCTTTCTCCGCCCTTGATCGGGGTTTCGGGAGTAATGCCGGATAACAGGCAAAGCCACGAGGAAGGGACAACCGGTCCTAGCAGCCTTGTTTCAGCAGGAATGTCGACGGCTGCGGCAGGGATTTCAAAGACTAGCTCCGCTCGATGTCCTCGGGAGCAAACTTCAGCAGCCCATTTTTCAGTCCGTTTACTGCTCGTAGGCACCCATATCAGGGGCAGCACCCTGCGGACGCGCTGTTCCGGCTATGTCCTCAGGTACCGCTGTCGGCGTTCCTGCGTCGATGCAAGGCGAAGCGGGCATCAGTCTGTAATCGCTCGGACTGACGAATTGCGGGTTGTCAGAAACATTGCCAGTACCAGGCCAGAGCCCAATACCCTCCCCGTAGGTCAATGAGTAGGTCATTTCCAATTCGGCATCTTCGCCAAAAAAGTTGATATTGCTGTTGTAGAAGATGGTGTTGATGACGCGGGCACCAGCATTATCCATGATGAATAATCCTACGGGATACTGCACGCCTTGGTCGGTCTTGAAGTTGTCCGCTAACGTATTATGGATGAAGGTCGGTCGCGACCCACCGGACACGAACACGGCTTCTCTAATGTTTTGGGCGATGACGTTGTTGACCACGGTGGGCTGCGCTCCAAAGCCGATGGCCAGAGCGCTGCCCGGACCTGCCGTTGACTCGTTATGCAGAAAATAGTTAGCTTCAATTCTCCCAAACGATGGAGTGTCAATGTAGATGCCGCCACCTAGATCTGCACGGTTACCCCGAATCTGGTTATCCTTAATGATCGGATTGCAGAGGTTTTCAAAATACAGCCCACCACCATACATGGCGCTGTTGCCCTCAATGATGTTGTCAAGCACTGTGGGGTGCGAATACCATCCCCAAATGCCGCCTTCATTGCCATGGTTAGTGGTAATGAGGTTTCTCCGGATGACCGGGGTTGCGTAGTACATATAGATGCCGCCTCTGGCGCAGTGACTAATGGTGTTATCTTCAATGAGCGGTGCTGTCTCGGCACCCCAGACAGTATACGGCGACAAGAACGTAAACGACGGTGGGAACTGCGGAGCATAGGGATGGTTCATCAATATGCCGGAGCCTCCCGGGCCTGCAATCACATTCTTGCGGATGGTCGGACTGGCACTGTAGACTTCGATTACGGAATCATACGTGTTGCGCAGTGTGAACCCTTCCACGATGGACTGCCGCGTTTCACCTTGTGTGAACATCAGCACAGCATTGCCGTCGCTGCGACCTGTGATCGTCGTGGCAGCCACGACGCGTGGATCGTCAGGATCCTCACTGCGCAAAGTGATAGCTTTGCCCATAAACTGGATGTGCTCCTGATAGAGGCCGGGAGAAACGACCACCGTGTCTCCGTGCTCTGCCTCTGCGATGGCCTGTTGAATGGTTGGGTACTCATCGGGAACCCGGCGAGTACGGGGCATCGCGGTCACAGCGGGCTGCGGCACCGCGATGGGCCATAAGACGATAGCGCCTGCAATCGTGTTTTCGGCCATCAAAGCGCTAGCACTTCGGGTTTGGTTGAGCGTAGAGTGATCATCGATCCAAAGAGCCGGGCCGATGTTATCCTTGACGATATTGTCGGAAAACACGGGATTGGCACCTTGCGCGACCATGATCCCTCCGGTAATCGCACCCGAGTCGAAGTTCCCATTAGCCTGGATCGCGTTGCGTTGTATGGTGGGCGCTGAACCCGTCAAGACTCCGATACCGCCACCATCGTTGCCCATAATCACATTATCAGCAATCAAGCCACCCGAATTTTGTGTCAGCAGAATTCCGGCGGGAAACGCTGGATGGCTGGAGCGCGCAGTGACGTCGATGCCCAGCAAGAAATCTCGGACATGTTCGACTCCGAAGTTGAAACCAACCACATTGTCTTTGATGCTATTGCCGGTGACTATGGCTTTCGCAGCACCCATGACCACGATACCACTGCCGGACTCGGACAAATTGCGAGAGATCATGCTGCTGGTGATGGTTGGCGCAGCCCGGTTGGCGATGGCCACACCGCCGCCGTTATACATGGCCATATTCCCGGATATCCGACATTCATCGATCCATGGCTGCGCGCTCTCTCCGGTGATATACACACCGCCACCTTTGATGAACGCGCCGTTGTTGACGATATCCAAACGGAGTAGGGTGGGACTGCTATGTTCGATGACAACGGCACCCCCGTAGGGATAGGGATCCACAGCCAAGCCGTTGGTTAGAGTGAAGCCGTCAAGGACTGCGCTTTGGTTCTCGCCGCCTCGGAAGACAACAACATGCCCAGATAGGCCGCCGTCAATAAC
>SLOZ01000477.1 GCA_007132255.1 Limnochordia bacterium
CAGGAAGAATGGACGTGGTTGACTGAATTTGAAAACAAACGTGTATTCGTCCACTTGCTCGAACTCTGCGGCTTGGCCTGGAGCACCATCTCGCCAAACCGTGCCAATTGATGGCGTCAAGTCTTGGTTGTGCAGAACGTGATGGTACCAGAATGCGATATCATCGGACGTTACGGGTTCACCGTCGGACCACCGCATTCCTTGACGCATGTGCATTGTGAATGTGGAGGCATCGTCGGAGACGACGACGTCATAAAGAACGTGCGGAATGGCTTCCACAGCAGCTTCGTCGGCGGTTACCAGGTTCGGGAAGTCTCCCAATAAAACGTCTCCACCCGCGTGCAGCGGTGTTGCTGTGGCTGTTCTTGCTACACCCCCATACCGACCGATGGCTTCCACTGGCTCCACCACGAATACATGCTCTGGTATGGGTAAGCGCTCGTTGACTGGGGGTAGTTCCCCGTCCGTTACAGCCTGGGCTAAGTCGGGTGCCTCATTGTAGTCCATGGCTGCTGCCCCACCCACGGTAAGGGCACCTAACAAAAGTACCAACATGATTCGGCTCCAAAATGTTGAATTTCGCATTGATCACTGCCTCCTCACTATTTGTCCTTCTACGTTGTCAAAGCCTACACTTCACTATGGGTTCTCCCGATTCCAACTTCGACGGTAGGTCTTGTTTTTCAGCGTCCCCAGAACCACCCCCTCGCACGAATGACTAATCCGAGGTTACTTAACTTTTTGAAGTAACCTGGCAGCAAAACCAGATCGTTTGGCAGGTCCGTTTCAAGCCGTTGGGTGCTGACGCTCTTATTGGCAGCACCTAAGCGCTTGTTATTCCTTGCTCCAACCTCATGCACCGATTCTAAAGGCCTCCGAACCAAGAGTAGTCCCTGAGATCCCTAAACCCCTTCGCAACAGCCCAAGACAACGTTTCTTCACTGGGAAGCGTCCCCTTAAGGAAACACTGTTCCAATCCAGCATCCAACCCCTGGACCCATAGGCGCTCTGCACCGTGATCATAGTGCTTCATTTCCTCGGGAAAGTCTGCAATGGGATGGCAGGCCTCCTGACTGCCATTGATGCAGATAGTCTGCGCCGCAGCGGCTCGTACACCACAGATTTCCCTAGGCTCACCAGTCGCTATACTCTGCAGCATGCTCCAGAGATGATTCGTGCGCTCAGCATTAGGGCGCCCGTAACTTTTTGTCGTTCCATCGGCAAAAGTGGCCGAGATTCCGTCCGTGTAATGCCCGTCTGGCTGCTTACCGTAGCGTACGACGCCGTGTTCAAACTCATAGACGAATGTTGGATCCAAGCGAGTTTCTGAGGCATGAGTACCATAATACAAGAGCTCACAACCGTTGACCGTCATCACCCGTATAGCAGCGGTATCAAAGTTCTCGATACTGTGAGCCCGATAGAGCTCGGCCTCCAGCCACTGCGGCTCGGCGCTGGCTGCCACATCGCTTCCCAACACGTAGAGCATGTTGTGCAGATAGTGAGCTGTAGCGTTGTTGGCTACACTGTCCAGAATCCAATCTCCATTATCATTTCGCTGTTTCCCGGCCCAGGGCCGCGCATAATAGGCGTCATCCCGTGGCCAGAGAATCAGTGTTCGCAGCCGCTTCGGTCTGCCTAATACTCCGCTTAAGATATCCTGTTTCAAGGCTTGGATGGCAGAGCTATAGGACCACTGGTAGCCGATGGCCAGCATCTTGCCAGCCTTTGCAGCAGCCGCTTCCATCGCCCGAGCATCCTGGATGGTAGCACTGACAGGTTTTTCACAGATAACATGGCTTCCCTGAGCAAGACAAGTCAGACTCTGTGGTGCATGCAGATGGATCGGTGACGCGATGATGGCCAAGTCGGCATCGTGTTCTTGATAGAACCCGTCTAGGTCCGCGAACACTGGTATGTCTTTGTCCAGCAATTCGGCCAACCGCTCGCAGCCATCGGGATAGGGATCAACGATTCCCGCAATTGCATAGGAATCAGTATTATCAGCATCCAGCAGCGCGTTAACATAGGTATTGCCATAACCGCCAATCCCGACCAAGAGAATGTCCACCGGCTTCTTCAAAGGTGCTGCCTCCCCTCTGCGCTCAAAGACTCACCTTCACCAACAGCTCTCGCAGACTCTCCAGACACTGCTTCGACGCCTCATAGCCGCCGTCCGAAAATCCACTGCCCTGCGGCCGCTTCAGCTCTTCGTCATCCAATTCCCTATGCAGACGATAGTGTGTCTCCACCATCAAATAGCCGTTGTAACCATCCTGCTGCAGCCTGGGAAGGAGCTCTCCATAGCCCACGTCGCCTTGACCGATGGCCACGGCCGTTGGTTCGCCATCCTTACGCACTGCATCTTTGAGATGAACGTGGTGGATGTAGGGTCGCAGCAGATCATAGGCAAAGGGATACGGTTCTTCACCGTGCGGATCCCAAAGATGATTACCGGGGTCATACAGCGCTTTGACACTTGGAGAATCAACAGCTTGCAGCACCTGAACCAAACGTTCTGCATTGCTGGCATTCACCGAAGGATCGGGTTCAACAACCAGCGTTCGACCAGCTGCCTCCAATTGCGGCACAATGGCCTTGAACTCTTTGACAATCTTTGGCAGCGTCTGGGCAAATTCTCCCTGGTTCCAGAACGTGAAGGCCCGGAGGATGTCGACATCCAACACCGAAGCAGCCCGTAGGGCTTGCCGGAGAATCTCACGATGTTCTGCCACCTCTTGGCCATCACTGAGCTGGCATTTGAAGATGGGTGTCGACAACGCACAAATGGTCAACCCAGCGTCCTGCACCTGCTGCTTCATGGCCAGGAGTTCTTCATCGGAATGCTCATGAATGAGACGATCCCCCACAGAACGAAGTTCCACAGCGACGAGACCATAGTCCACCGCCAAACGCAGTGCTTCACCGAGATCCTGCGAAACTTCGTCCGTGATAATTCCGAACTTCATGGTCACAGAATCGCCTCCAATTCAACGGGTTTTCCAGTCCGCCGACTGTGATTGGCCGCTTCCATGAACTGAACCACCTTGATCGTCTCCGTTAAGGGAAGAGGAGACGAAGCACTGCCAAACATGACTAGGATTTCTTCTAGGAGACTGGCATAGAATGGCTTGGCTGCACTGGCCACGTCCACCCACTCTGTAGCTTCCGTTTTGTGAACCAGGGCACCGAACTGTCTATTGCCAACACGGTTTCCTCGAATGGTGCCCACGCGTCCATCTGCCCACGTTCCTACAATGAGATCGTGATCTGCGTTGGTGACTGCATGAACCTGCACGCATTCTGGGCCTAGAGCAGCGAAAAGCATATCTGTCATGTGGACTCCGTACCAAAACAAACCGGGTTGCGTGTCCTGCAGCGCCATGGGGCCATAGCAATCGGCACCAATAATCGGCTCATCGCTGGCGATCACTGTCTGCAGAGCTTCACTGTAACGCAGAGCCGAACTGCTCATGACGGCAACTCCATGCTGACTAGCCAATCGCTTTATGGATAGAGCATCTTCCAGAGTAACCGCTAAGGGTTTGTCGATGAACGTAGGCTTACCATAGGGTGCTATTTTCGCGAACTGCTCTCTGTGGACTCGGCCATCGACGGACTCTAACAGGATCGCATCGCTTTGCTCAACCACGGCTTCGATCGAATCTTTTATTGGGATCCCATAGTCCTCGGCTAAGGTCTGGGTATAACCCGGCAGACGGTCACGGCTCATATCCATATCCGACGAGCCGCCAGGATAGGCTGCCACAATGCGAGCTCCCGGAATATGATGGTCATTATCCGTATCATGCAACAGCTTCGTAAAGGCCACGGCGTGTGATGTGTCCAAACCGATCATGCCAATCTTCAAAGGTTTGCTCACCGCACCTTCACCTCTTTTCCTGTTCGAGCCGACTCATAGATAGCTAACAGCAAATCCACCGCCTTGCGCGCTTCCGACCCCGGCACCAGTGGTTCCCGATCCTGCAAAACTGCTTCGACAAAATCGTCGACGATCAAGAAGTGACCATCATCGGAAATCGCCGTGGGATCGCTGCTGCCACCGTAACCAGCCTTAGCCTGCGGCGCTTCCTCATCACGATCGGCAAACTTCCACATCTCGATGCCATTGTCTGAGAAGATAATGGTCCCGTTCTCCCCATGCACTTCAAAGCGCGTGCCCAAGCCTGGATAGACTGATGTTGTGCCCTGGATGACTCCAAACGCACCATTCTTATACTTGAGAACTACCACCGCCGTGTCTTCCACTTCAATGTCCCGCACGAGAGCGTCGGCCCGGGCAAAGACCGATTCTACGTCACCCACCATCCACTGAATGAGATCGATGCCGTGAATCCCCTGGTTCATCAAGGCACCGCCGCCGTCCATGGCCCAGGTGCCTCGCCAGCCGGCACTCTTGTAATAGTCCGGACTACGGTAATACTTAAGGTAGGCATCGCCCAGAACCAACTTACCGAGACGCCCTTCATCAACAGCCTGTTTTGTCAACCGCGCTGCCTCCATGGTACGGCGCTGAAACACCCCGCCCAACTTCACGCCGGCTTCATCACAGGCGGTAATCATGGCCGTCATCTTCTCGGCGGTGATTTCCAACGGTTTCTCACACAGTACGTGTTTGCCAGCCTTAGCCGCCGCGATAGCGATTTCGCCGTGGGAACCACTGGGAACACAAACAGACACTACGTCAATCTCTGGTTCGTTGGCCAGCATTGTGGCGCAATCGGCATATACAGCCTTCACCCCATACTGAGCGGCCAATTTTTCAGCCCGTTCTGGAATCACATCACAGACCGCCGTCAACTGCGCCTGCGGGTGCAGGTCAATTGCCTTTGCGTGCAAAGGGCCGATGACTCCGGCTCCGACCACTGCGAAGCGCACTACATTTGCCATAGGTTTTCTCCTCCTTCAAGATCCGTTTGAACAGAAGCCATCATTACAAAATCCCCGAACCGGCTTCAGCATCCAAATACAACTGGCAGCGCTGGTGCGTCCGCAGGACCGAAGCAGGACAAGCCGGAGCAATTTCTCCCGTCAGGGAGGTCGTTACTGCTGCGGCTTTGGTGGCTGCCGGCACCATACAATAGATGTAATCTGCAGAAAGAATCGTGGGGATGCTCACCGTAAACGCCTGCTGCGGCACCTCGTCCAAGGACGCAAAGCATCCATCATTAACCTGTTGGTTGCGGCAGGTCAAATCCAGATCCACAACCTTGATAATTTCTGGATCAGCGAAGTTCGCCACGTGCGGATCGTTAAAGGCGATATGTCCATTTTCGCCAATGCCAATACAGGCGATATCCAGCGGATTGTCTCGGAGCAGTTGGCTGTACTGCGAAAGGATCGACTCTTGAGCCTCTTCAGCATCGGAGTCAATATAATGTACGGCTTTGAAGGGAACCTGTTTGAAGATATGCTGGTTGAGAAACTCGCCGAAACGCTGCGGTTGGTCTGGTCGCAGGCCAACATACTCATCTAAGTGAAAGGCCTGCACTCGACTCCAATCAATCCCTTCTTGATTGACCAGAGCATCAAGAAACTCTGCCTGCGAAGGTGCCGCGGCAAACATCATATTGACTGTGGTTTTCTGCTGCAGAAGAGCCTTAAGCTGCTGGATAACCTCCTCGGCCGCTGCTGCCCCCATCTGCTGACGACTGGAAAACACCTTGACCGACAGTTGATCTTTTTGACATACATGTATGGGTTCCATAAATCTCACCTTTCGTTGTTTCTCGGTCATCCATCCAGCAGCTCTCACCGCAGGCGCTGACGCGCTCCATTGGATTAGCTTGGTGGTGAACCGACTCATAGTCTGCTAATGTCTACGACAACCAAGCATCTAAATGTTCTGCCACAAAGGCATCATCATTGAGGTGGGGGTACGCTCTGTACACTCTGTCGATGTCTTCCATTTGGCCTGGCGATAGCGTCTCACTGGGGTTCAGACACAGCGTGTGTTCCAACAGACCCTGACGACGCAATATTTCGTGAATCCCAGGGATACAACCCGCAAAGCCGTGATGAGGGTCGAATATGGCAGCGTTGACGTCCGTGATCTCGGCGCCCAGCTGCAGCAGTTCTTTAGGGATAGAACCGCTCTTCTTGGCCGCCTTACTATCAGCCAAGAGATCCACGGCTTTTTTGGTCCAAATCGCCCAGTGTCCGAGAAGACCGCCCACCACTGACTTGCGCACTTCGTGGCCATTCACATTGAACCGATACTCTGTTAGCAGGTCTGCCACAATATTGTCGTCATTCCCGGTATATAACGCAATCTCCTCGGCTCGGCTGGAACTGCAGACGGCCCGCA
>SLOZ01000499.1 GCA_007132255.1 Limnochordia bacterium
ATACCGATCGGTGAAACTGCAGCTACAGCGAAAAGACCATGCTTTTCTTCGGTGTGGAAGAATGTGCAATCGGCAATGGGTTCTTCATGTAGTGGCCCGAACGGCTCCCAGGGCCCGGGCTGCCAATAGACACGATATCCCTGCACTGCATCAAGCGAGGGCAGCCAACTCAGCTGCACGCCACCGTCAACGACACTGACCTGCAGGTTTTCTGGGGCGCGTGGGAGCTGATGAATGTTTGCCGTTATCGTCACCGACTCCATTTCTGGTTCCCATTGGATCGTGAGTTCGTCTGCCGGTTCAACATCAATGACGTGC
The DNA here is from genome assembly GCA_007132255.1 of Limnochordia bacterium. Classification (GTDB taxonomy): domain Bacteria; phylum Bacillota; class Limnochordia; order Darwinibacteriales; family B1SED10-159; genus SLOZ01. The sequence continues at coordinate 319 of SLOZ01000499.1, forward strand.
CATGTACCAGTGAAGATACGGTCCGAAATTCGGAAGCTATCGGTGTATAACTGCAGCGAAAAATCGTAACTACCCGGAGCCAGAGAATATTCACCAATTAAGGGTTCGTCAAGGGTTTCTCGGGTGATTTCTTCGAGGCGGTCGCCAAAGTACACGCGCACGCGAAAGACAGCATCGGCAGCTGGGTAATCAGCAAGATCGATGAATACCTGAACCAAAGCGTCTGCTGGCCTGAGCTGAAACTCGACAGCAGTGCTTTGGTCAGGCTGCACCATAACATCCGTCGCTTGATCTTGGTACTGGGCGTTGCCTTCGGAGTCGTACAAGACCATGAGAATGTCCCAGACACCAACAGGAACAACCATACTCCCGGCTAACGAATGACCATTGATGGGCAATTGGTGCGACAATGAGTGGCGGCCCTGCGTGAACGTAATGTCTGCATAGCTTGCGGCGCTGCTCATACCTTCAACGGTGGCCTGGAGCACTACTTCGCCGGTGTCGCTGTACGGCATACCATGCGGTCCCGCCGCACAGCCGCTGAACAGCAGGCTCAAGATAAAAACTGTTAAACAAAGGGCTTTCATTTGGAGTCCTCCTCGTGGAGTCTCCCTTTGGCCAGTCCAGTATATCACACAAACGGAGGTCTCAGTAGATGCAAAATTTGAAATTTCTGAAAGAAATCACGGATGCAGCGGGCATCCCTGGCTTCGAACGTGAGGTTCACGCTGTTTTGACACAGTATCTTGACGGTGTGGCAGAAGTAGAGCGAGATAACCTCGGAAGCCTCATTTTCAAAAAGGTTGGTCAACCGGATGGTCCCAAGATCATGCTGCCGGGGCATATGGATGAAATTGGCTTCATGGTTAACTTAGTGACCGCAGAAGGATACCTTCGGTTTATCCCGTTGGGAGGCTGGTGGGATCAGGTACTATTGGGACAGAAAGTAAAAATTCGTTCCAAAAAGGGTTGGAGCACTGGCATTATCGGCAGCAAACCGCCGCACATTCTCAAAGCAGAAGACCGTTCTAAAGTTGTTAAGAAGGACTCGATGTTCATTGATATTGGAGCACGGGACAAGGAGCATGTGGAAGAGGAGCTAGGTATTCGCCCTGGAGCTCCAATATTCCCTGTCAGTGAGTTCGAAGTCTTGGCCGATGAAAGAATGCTGCTTGCCAAAGCGTGGGACGATCGCGCTGGCTGTGCAGCCTTTGCCCAGACCCTGCGCAATTTGGTAGACATTGACCACCCGAATATCGTCTATGGCGTGGGTACTGTACAAGAAGAAGTCGGGCTGCGAGGCGCTCAAACCAGTGGCCAACACATCCAACCAGATGTGTGTATTGCTTTGGATGTAGGTATTGCTGGAGATATGCCTGGAGTGACAGCCGAAGAAAGCCCACTAAAGATGGGCGATGGACCGGTGATGTATTTGGCCGATCGCAGTGTCATTGCCCACCAAGGGCTGCGAGAGCTTGTTATCGAAACCGCTTCTAAGAACAGTATTCCGCTGCAGTTTGCCACGCTGCTCGGTGGTGGCACAGATGCCGGGGCCGTTCATCTGGTGGGAGCTGGTGTACCCAGCTTGACACTGGGTGTTCCCGTTCGTTATGTTCACAGCCATCACGGGATCATGCACTTGGATGACTATGAATACTTAGTGAAGCTCTTGACCGCGGTGGTTCAGCGGTTGGACTGGGATGCTGTAAAGGAGCTGCATAACTAATTATGAAGGCAGAACTGGTTATGGTCGGATCTGAGTTACTTCTGGGTGAGACGATCGACACCAACGCCACTTTTCTAGCTGGAGAGTTGGCGGCTTTGGGCATCGATGTGCATTTCAAGACGACCGTTGGCGACAATTGGTTTCGCCTGATGCACGTGCTTTCCCAGGCATTGGTACGGGCCGATGTGGTCATCACTGGCGGCGGATTAGGTCCGACCATGGACGATCTGACGCGCGAAGCCGCAGCAGGGGTATTTGGCAGAGACTTAGCCCTCGATGAACAGGCGATGGCAGATCTGGAACGTTTTTTTGAGCAGCGGGGACGGGCTATGACGAGAAACAACCGCAAGCAGGCATATTTACCCGAAGACGCCAAGGCTATTCCGAACGATTGGGGGACAGCGCCTGGCTTCATCCTTGAAGACAATGGGCGTTGTTTGATTTCTCTGCCTGGTGTTCCGCGAGAAATGCGAGGTATGTTCTCTGCCACGGTTGCACCATATTTGGCGAAGCGACGAGGAGAAGGTTCAGTGATCCTATCAAGATCGCTGCACTTCTCGGGAATTGGCGAGTCGGCCATGGAGGACGCCGTGAAGGACATCCTGCTAACCCAGACGAATCCAACTGTGGCTCCTTATGCTTCGTTAGGAACAGTGAAATTGCGGATTACAGCGAAGGCTGCCAGCCGCCAACTGTGTGAGAATCTGATCGAGCCTATGGAAGAGCAGCTTATTGCTCGGCTCAAACCGCACTTTTTTGGGCGCGATGGCATTTCGTTGGAGGAGGCGCTCGGCAAAGAGTTGCGTCAGCAAAATGCTACCGTGGCGTTAGCCGAATCCTGTACGGGCGGGTTGATTGGTCATCGCCTGACGAATGTTTCCGGATCATCGGACTATTTTCTTGCTGGGTTTGTAACGTACAGCAACGAGGCGAAGGAAGCAATCTTAAATGTTCCCCAAGCCCTGTTGCTAGAACACGGGGCTGTTAGCGAACCCGTGGCTAAAGCCATGGCCGAAGGCGCTCGCTTAGTGGGGTCCACCACATGGGGACTGGCGGTTACTGGAATTGCAGGGCCCAATGGAGGAAGTGACGCCAAGCCAGTTGGAACCGTCCACTTAGCTGCAGCTGGACCCGATGGAACGTATCATGAGCGTCACCTGTTCCGAGGGGCGCGAGAACAGATCAAAGACCGAACTGCTACCGCTGCTTTAGACCTCCTCCGCCGCTGCTTGTCGCACTGACTAGGTTGACTTCGTGGTCGATTTTATTCTGAGGAAGGAATCGGTTCATGTACGTCGAATTCTCTGGAGAGGCTATGTTCAGCGAGGAGTGGTCCGGCAGTGCGTATCTTCTTAGCGCTTCCGCTTTGGCAGACCTTAGACACAGCAGCATGGAAGCAGTTACTCGGTTCCGACCGTATTCGATGGGTTCCGGCGCACCAACTGCATCTGACGTTACGATTCAAGGGGGAAATCACCGAAGAGCACCTTCCTTCGGTGTCGGTCGGCCTTCGAAATACGGCCCGGCGCTTTCCTCCTTTTTCCCTACGTTGGGACCGAACAGGTGTTTTTCCGAATTGGAGAGATCCGAGGGTTTTATGGGTTGGCATTCAGCAGCCTGGAGCCGAGCGAATCTGCCAAATCGCGGCTCATCTAGGCAATGCTTCGATAACCCCTCACGTAACCGTCGGGCGAGTCAAGCGGCGGCTGACTAGGGAAACTCTTTGTAGATGGAAGACAGTGAAACCGCCAGATGGAGACGTTCATGTAAAAGATATTTGCTTGGTTCGCAGTGTACTTACTCCGCAGGGACCAGTGTACACCATACTGGAATCTGCGGACTTGGAAGGAGCAATAACAAATGAATGATAAGTTGAAAGCGCTTGACACCGCAGTTCTCCAGATTGAAAAGCAGTTTGGCAAGGGTTCTATTATGCGATTAGGGGAGCAATCAGCTCAGAGCAACATTTCGGCAATTCCAACTGGCTCCATAGCTCTGGATATCGCGTTGGGTGTCGGTGGGATTCCGCGAGGTCGCGTTGTCGAAATCTATGGACCGGAGGCCTCCGGAAAAACTACACTAACTCTGCACATTATCGCTGAAAGCCAAAAGGCCGGTGGCGTGGCGGCTATGATCGACGCAGAACATGCGTTGGATCCAACGTATGCTCGTAACCTTGGAGTTGACATCGATAATCTTCTCATTTCACAGCCGGACCACGCTGAGCAGGCGTTGGAGATCGCTGAGCACTTGGTGCGCAGTGGAGCCGTCGATGTTGTGGTTATTGACTCGGTCGCTGCTTTAGTGCCGCGGGCTGAGATTGAAGGCGAGATGGGCGACTCGCACGTCGGTCTGCAAGCCCGATTGATGTCGCAAGGGCTGCGTAAACTTACCGGAGCCATCAGTAAGTCTAGGACTACAGTAATTTTCACGAACCAACTACGGGAAAAGATCGGTATCATGTTCGGTAATCCAGAAACAACACCTGGCGGCCGGGCCCTCAAATTCTACGCCTCAGTGCGCTTAGATATTCGGCGGATTGAAACGCTCAAGCAGAATAATGAAATGGTCGGAAATCGAACCCGAGTCAAGGTGTTAAAGAACAAGGTTGCACCTCCATTCAAAGAAGCCGAGTTCGACATAATGTACGGTGAGGGGATTTCGAGAGAAGGAAGCATTTTGGATATGGCGGCCAATATCGATATTGTGAATAAGAGTGGTGCTTGGTACTCGTATGGTGACATGCGTTTGGGCCAAGGACGCGAAAACGCTAAGGAGTTTTTGAAGGACAACGGTGACTTGACCGTCGAATTGGAGCGCAAGGTCAGGGAAGCCTATGGTCTGGTCAACGCCGAAGCCCCGGTTAGTGCCGAGAACAATGAAGCAGAAAAATCCTAGAGATACGGCTCTGCGTTTTCTGACGGTGCGCGATCGTACAGAGGAGGAACTCCGACAGCGTCTGCAGCGTGATGCGTACTCCGAGGACGAGATAGCGGCAACGCTGCGTTGGCTGCGGGAGATTGGTTATGTTGACGATAGACGGACAGCGAAGCTTGTGGTGCAGCATCACAACCGTTTCCGACCCATGGGTCGCAGAGGCCTCGAGTTCGAACTGCGGCGCAAAGGTGTTGGTGACGAGATCATCGCTGACGTAACCAATTCTGCTGAGGATGAGTACCAGCTGGCATTGGCATTGGCTCAAAAACGTGTGGAGCGTATGCGTCATCTAGACCCAGACAAGCAGTACCGGCGTGTGGGATCGCTTTTGGGGAGGCGAGGTTTTAGCTGGGACATTATCAGCCGCGTCTTGCGAGAAGTGGTCTCGGATTCTCTTGACACTAATCTCTAAAACGAATACAATGAAACAAGGGATTGCTCAACCTTATGCGAAAGCTATGATGAGTCATTAGGGCCGAGTACTTTACTCGGCTTTCTTTGCTCATAATGATCTATAGGAGGTGAAAACCATCGGGATTTTACTTGGTTTATTGACGTATGTCTTGACGGCATCGGTTGCCGGAGCTATAGGATACTTCATTCGTAAATCGATTGCCGAAGCAAAGATTTCTTCTGCCGAAGAAGAGGCTAAACGTATTGTTAGTGAAGCCAAAAGCGTTGGCGAAGCCAAACAGCGGGAACAACTGTTGGAGGCAAAAGAAGAAATTCACAAAATGCGTACAGATATGGAGCGCGAAGGCAAGGAACGCCGCAATGAACTGCAGCAGGCTGAACGAAGGCTTATGCAGAAAGAGGAATCGCTGGATCGCAAGCAGGAGTCTTTCGAACGCAAGGAAGAAGGCCTGACTCGTCGAGAGCGAGAAATCCAGGAATCCAAAGGCAAGATTGATGAATTGATTGCTGAACAGAGAACAGAACTTGAACGCTTGGCCGGTTTGACATCCGAAGAAGCTCGCACTCAACTTTTGAAACACGTTGAAGATGAGATCAAGCACGAGATGGCCATGATGATCCGGGACATCGAACAGCAGGCGAAGGATGAAGCGGAGAAGAAAGCGCGCGAGATTATCTCATTGGCTATCCAGCGAACTGCAGCAGATCACGTCGCAGAAAGCACCGTCTCTGTAGTGAATCTGCCTAACGATGAAATGAAAGGGCGGATCATTGGCCGCGAAGGTCGAAACATCCGTGCCCTCGAAACCCTAACCGGCATAGATTTGATTATTGATGATACTCCGGAAGCGGTTATTTTGTCAGGCTTCGATCCCATCCGGCGGGAAATCGCCAGGATTGCACTGGAGAAACTG
>SLOZ01000429.1 GCA_007132255.1 Limnochordia bacterium
CCATGTTCGTGCTCAGCACCAGCCCAATCTACATGCTCTTGCTCCATGTCGTTTTAGGAGTTTTTATTGCCGCTTGGAACCTAACGTTGTTTAACTTGCTGCTATCCAGTGCTAGTTACCAGTATGCCTCCGTATCCGTAGCGACGTTCCACACAGTGAACTCGCTGACCGGTATTATCGGCCCGTTTTTGGGTGCGATGTCTCTGCAGTTCGTGCCCATTCAGACGGCGTTTGTGCTATCCACAGTCATTCGATCATTGGGCCTCTTGATCTTCGCTTGGGGACTGCGCTCCACACTCAAGACGCTGTTCGCAAGCTCTGTACAGCGTGTTCAAAAAAACCTAAAGCGAGCATTCCCGTAATCTGGGTCATGCTGCTTTAGGTTTTTTGCTGAGCCGCGACCCTGGATACATCCAGTTCGGTCAGCGGATAATGTGAAGTTCTCGCCCAACTTTGGCGAATGTATCCAATGCATACTGCAGCTCTTCTTGGGTGTGGGTCGCCGTCACGATAGTCCGAACCCGCGCTTTACCTTTCGGCACTGTGGGAAACGCCAATCCCTGGGCAAATACGCCTTGGGCGAACAGACCGTCAGCTAAAGCCATGGTCTGTTTCTCATCGCCCACAATAACGGGGATGATCGGTGTCTGGCTGGCTCCCGTATCGAAACCCAACTGCGCCAAACCACGGCGGAAGAACTCTGTGTTGGACCACAGCGTGTTGATGATCTCGGGCTCATCCAGCAAAACGTCAATAGCCGCCGACGCTGCGGCGATCACAGCTGGCGGATGGGACGTGCTGAACAAAAACGGTCGAGCTCGTTGCACCAAGTAATCGATTAGGTGCTGCGGACCCGCCACATAACCACCCAACCCACCAATGGCTTTGGAAAGGGTTCCGACTTGAATATCCACTTGACCATGGAGACCATAGTGATCCACGGTTCCGCGGCCGTTCCGTCCCAACACACCGCTGGCATGAGCATCGTCCACCATAACCAAGGCGCCGGCCTCTTTGGCGATCTCCACAACATCCGGGAGCGGCGCAATATCGCCATCCATGCTGAAAACCCCGTCGGTTACGACCAAGACCCGACGCCCGTCGGCCTCTCGCAGAGCTTGGCGAAGACCATCCATATCTGCGTGAGGATACACCTTAATCTGGGCGCGGCTTAAGCGACAGCCGTCAATAATTGACGCGTGGTTCAACTGGTCACTGACGATTACATCTTCTTTTCCGAGAATACAGCTGACAGTTCCAGCGTTAGCTACGAATCCTGATTGAAACACCAAACAAGCATCGACGTGTTTGAACTCCGCAAGTTTCTTCTCCAACTGGATGTGCATATCCATAGTACCGGCAATGGTACGAACAGCTCCCGAACCAACGCCAAAGTTCTCAACGGCATCGCAAGCAGCCTTTTTTAAACGCGGGTGCGTTGTCAAACCTAGATAATTGTTAGACGACAAATTGACAACTTCCTGACCGTCAAAAACCGAATGGGCCTTTTGTTCGCCGCCTAAAACCCGAGGAATCCGGTATAATCCCTGTTCCTTAAGGGACTCCAGTTCCGCCTGTAGGAAACCCAGTGCATCCATGGCACAACCTCCTTGTGATAGCTGATGATCTCAGTTTTGCTGCTGCATAAGATAACTTCCCTTAATCTAGAGAAAATCCTCCCCAACAACGTGGTTGTCAAGCCTGCAAACAACCTGGTTGCGATGCTGGAGAGGTCCTTTTTCCTGCGTCACTGGGCTACCACTAAGTTGGCTACATCCACAGGATTGCGGATCAAACCGACCTCGTAGAGAAAGTCTGCTGACCGCTGCAGGTCCACCAAAACTTCGGTATCCAAAGCAGGATCAAAATCGTACTTGGTATACAGCGTCTCAGCCAACGGCAGTGGCAGGTTGGTTTCCGCGGCAGCCAAAGCAGCGGCGGCCTCAGGCTGCTCTTCCATCCAATGCAGAGCGCTTTGATGGGCTTCGCGGAACGCTTCGATCCGGGGATCACCTATTAGGTCGCCTCGGACAACGGACAGTGTAACCCCTGCGATTAAACCTTGGCCGTCCCGAACCACCTCTAAGTGACCTGCCTGTGCCATGCTGCTGAGAACGGGTTCGACAATCACAGCTGCATCCACCTGGCCGCTGCGCAGTGCTGCTACAGCATCGGGTACCATCAAATTCACGATAACTACATCATCGAGGGTTAAACCCTGTTCCTCTAAGATCCGAGCCAACAGATAATGGACTTCCGTTCCCACCGGGAAAGCGATAGAAGCTCCTTCCAGCTGTTTTAAAGAAAATTCCCCAGGACGACCCACCAAGGCAAACGCTTCCGGAGCGCGGCTATATGCCTGGAGAATCCGAATATTTCTGCCCCCAGCCGCCGAAATAATGGCAGATGTTCCTCCCATGACTGGGGCCAAGTCTAGTTCACCAGCGGCCATGGCTTCTGTCATAGCATGGCCGGCCAAGAACTGCGAATACTCAGCTGCGACACCATGGGCCGCCAACAGCCCCTGATCACGTTCCACCATACTGGGCACGTTAAACGGCATCGGATTGTACGTCAAGTTTAACGACTGTTGCTGTGCCAAAGCCCCGCCTGCTAGTAACAAAAAGACCAAGACCAACACCATTGCTCCATGTGCGTTCTTCATCATCACGACCATCCTTCCATGGCTTGTTGAATTTCTTGTTTAATCGCCAGATACCGATCGCTGCGGCGATCACGGGGATACGGAAGGGGAATTTGACCATCCCACAATACCCGGGCCGGCCGCGGACTGAGAATCAGAATGCGCGACGCCAAGACCAAAGCCTCTTCCAGTTCATGGGTGACTAACACACAGCTAAGTCCCTGCTGCCACATCCGCAGGAGTTCAGACTGCAGGCCTCGTCGAACTGGTAGGTCCAAATTCGACAACGGTTCATCGAGGAGCAGGATATCTGGCTGGCCGACTAGCGCCCGAGCCAGTGCCACGCGCCGGGCCATACCTCCGGATAGTTCATGAGGATAGCTGGCAGCGAACTCAGTCAACCCCATACTGCCCAAACTGCGGCGGGCCAGCTCTTTGGGTCCGGCCGCCGCCACGTTCTGTTCCACAGTCAACCAGGGAAACAAGCGCGGTTCCTGAAACATCAGGGCCCGCTGCCGACCAGGGGCTTGCACCGGGCGTCCGTTAAACACCACTTGGCCCCCTGTGGGAAAGTCCAATCCGGCCGCAAGGCGCAAAATGGTCGTTTTGCCGCAGCCGCTGGGACCCAAAATAACTGCGAAATCACCTTTCTCTACACTGATATTCAGATGCTCAATGGCGGTAACTGGTGTTCTACCCGGGAAAACCTTATGAACGTTTCGGATATCCAACAATGGATCCATCACTGCCACCCCCTCGTCCTGCGGTGGCTCGATTCCATGGCAGCAGTGCCCGTTCTACCAAGGCCAACAGCTGCTCCATCATCAAACCGACCACACCTATGAGGATCATGCCTACCACCATTTCGTCCGTGCGCACCAGTGAGCGGGCTGACATCACCAGATACCCAAGCCCGCTGGTGGCGGCCAGCATTTCTGCGGCCACCAAAGCCCGCCAGCTCATACCGAGACCGAGCCGAAGGCCACTGAGAATGGCCACAGCGCTGCCTGGCAGGACCAGTTTGATCAGTGTCTTGCCCGGGGAAAACTCCAAGACCCGACTGACCTCCCAGAGCGAACGAGGGATTTGCTCCACGCCCACAACTGTATTGAGAAAAATGGGGAAAAAGGCCGCATAGACGATAACTGCATGTTTAGAAGCTTCACCAATGCCGAACCACAGCAAAAACATGGGTATCCAAGCCACAGGCGGAATCTGTCGCAGAAAATGTAAGCTCGGCAACAGCCAAGGTCGCAGCGGGCGCACCCATCCCAGGACGACTCCTGCAGGCACAGCCATAGCTGCCGCCCAGGAGAACCCAAATAGCACTCGCAGCACACTGGTTTGCAGATGACGAACCAGAAGTCCGCGCCGGGCTAAATGGGTCAACGCTGCCCAAACCTCCGAAGGACTCGGCAGCAATCCGCCGGCCAGCCAATCCCGCTGGGCAGCCACCAGCCACAGCAGCAGAACTGCGACGGGTATAGTGAGAGCTTGAATGATCGAAACCCATCGCCGCTTCATAACGGTGCCCCTTTCGAAATGTCTCCAACAGTGACCGGCAGGCTGGTCCCCAGACGTGCTATGACGCCTAAATCTGACGGCTGCTCGAACAAACAGCTGCTGTGAGACGCTGTGATCTTCACCACAAGTCACGATTTTACCTTTATCCACCAGGTCTGCAAGGATTTCGCTCTGTCATCTAGAATACTTAACCGGGTAGCTCTGCTTCTTGAACACTTTAGGGCTGTCAAGCCAGCCAACAGCGAGGAAGTTTACGGTTGATCATGCCGACGTAGTGATCCCCTGTTCGTGCTGGATTCATCAGTTATCCAAGGCTGCGGCAGCTTGTGATAACCCATCAATGACCTGGGAGGACACACCATGAAACAAGTTGGCATCATCGGCGGCGGTCCCGGAGGGGCAGCCGTCCTACGGGCGCTGCACAGCGCCAAGAACATCGTGGTCATTGGACTCGCCGACACCAACAGCAATGCACCGGGAGCACTCTTGGCTCGGCAGTTCGGCATCCCGTTCACCCGGGATTTTCGAGACCTTTTGGCCGCACCAGGTGCAAAACTGATCATAGATGCCACCGGGGCAGCTGCCGTTGCCGATGCACTGCAACAACACGCCGATGGCTTCACATCCATCATAACGCCAGAAGCAGCCAGTTTGCTGATGGACATTATCGACGAACATATGGGCTTGAGCGCCTCCATAGCCAAAGAATCCAGCGAGTTGACGCGCTCGGCCAGCGCTGGCTTAGCACACATTGACGAAATAACCACCACCCACGGACAAGCACTGCAGGCTGCCGTCACTGAAGTTGGGCGCCTGACAACAGCTACCAACAACAGCAGTGAGCTATTACAAGAAACCGGGCAAATCCTTCAGCTAATTCGCAATATTGCTGGCCAAACCAAAATGCTCGGACTCAATGCCGCCATTGAAGCGGCCAGAGCTGGTGAAGCTGGACACGGATTTTCCGTTGTTGCGGAGAGTATTCGGCGGCTGGCCGATGACTCGATTCAGTCCTCTGCCCAGGTCTCGGGCACGTTAGTACAGATCCAAGAAGCCATCGCGGCCATCGCTGGACAAGTCCAGCATGTGGTAGCCGACATCCAACATCTCGAAGACAGCCAATCACAAATGGCTCAAGAACTTCAGGCATCCCTAGAAGCGATTCAACAGTCTGTTAGTCGTCTCCAGAACCTGAGTACCGTAACCTAATACCACAGACATCTGCAGCACAACGCTGCGTTAAACGAATGGTACTTTGTGTTTTTTTTATCAAAGAACTCGACTTCACTATATCATGTCCGCATTGGTTAATCAAGGTTGTTGAATGAATTTGTTCCGGAGGTGGATAGTTTGGACCGCAGTCGTCTAGAAGCGCTCTTTGAAGAGTTTCGTCAGTCAGGTTCCGTTCTCCCGCTCGATCGATTTGTGCAGATGCTGTCTGCTTTATTCGACGGAGCGTCGATCTATGTTCTCAATCAGCAAAAAGAACTGTTGGCCCACACGGAACTAGGGGAGGAAACAGCTGCTGACATGGAGGATGAACTTTCCATTGAACTCGGGCTGCTGGCGAACTCCGACGACGACTACTCGCGAACGATTTCGCTGCCAATGAGCGGACACGGGCATGGGACACTTTGGATCGCTAAGCCGCGGCCGTTTGATCCCGACGACGAGTTTGCGCTGGGTGCTGGATGTTGCCTTCTCTCCATGCTCTTAGAGCAGCGCTTGCAGCGGGAGTTCCAGCAGAATCGTCAACAGCGCTCGCGGGCCGAAGCAGCCATGGCCAGCCTAACCCACACGGAGCTCACGATGGCTCACCAAGTCGTCAAATATCTTAGAGAGCAATGTGGGCCTTACCCGACGCTTCCGGAAGGCATGGTGATTGCCAGCCATCTTGCTGACAGTGTCGGAACAGCACGTTCTGTGGTCGTCAATGCTCTCAGCAAGATGCAGTCCGCCGAGGTCATTGAAGCCCGTTCGCTCGGTATGAAAGGAACTTGGGTTAAAGTTGTCAATGCTGAGTTTCTTCGCTCCATGCAGGAGTATCTAAAGCCAACCGGCCGTTCCTGATGCGGCAGAACCAAAACGACCAGCAGCGGCACCGTTCTTCGGTGCCATGAGGCTGGTCGTTCTTTCC